>DASQBT010000191.1:0-8761 GCA_035635075.1 Thiobacillaceae bacterium
GCGCAGGCGCTTCATCGAAGGGGAATGCCAGGCTGCGGTAGCGGTCATCAACCAGCGTCCGTTCCGGCGGCCAGTAGGGGCCAATGGTGTGCGCATAGAAATGGGCCAGGACCTGATCCATCGGCTCCGGAAGGATGGGGGGGCCATATCCCCACAATGCAATGACGCCACCGGGATGCAGCACGCGCCGCGCCTCGGCATAGAAGCGCTCCAGGTCAAACCAGTGCACCGCCTGAGCAACCGCGATCAAGTCCACGCTAATGGTTTTGAGGCCGCTTGTTTCCGCGGGTGCAACTCGGTACTCGACGCCGGGTAAATGCTTCGCTGCCTCGATTTGTTGGGCGCTGGCATCGGTGGCGATCACCTGCTTGAAATGATGGGCCAGTTCAAGGGCTGCTTGGCCGTTACCGGTGGCGCAGTCCCAGGCCAGTTCCCGTCTCCTGCACAGGCCAGCCAACCAAACAAACAGGGCGGGCGGATAGGTGGGACGAAACGCCGCGTAATCCGGCGAGCCGGTGGAGAAATGGTCCTCGAAGCTCATGGCTTTGCCGGCCGCCAGGTCAGGCGCAGGTCGCCGCCCACTTGACGGCTGTCGACCAGGTGCCAAGCCGGGCGCTGCGCTATGGCAGTCGGTTCGGCAATCCTGAACAGGCCGCGGGCCGCATCGCCCAGCAGCACCGGAGCGACATACTGCACCCACTCGTCCACCAGTCCGCCGGCAAGCAGTGCGCCAGTGAGAGTGGGGCCGGCTTCCGTCATCACTTCGTTGATACCCATCTGCGCCAGACGGGAAAGCAGGGCGTTGAGATCCACTAGGCCATCGGCTTGGGGCAGGCACAGAATGCGCGCGCCGGAAGCTTCCAGGGCCGCAGTGTTCCTTGCGTCCGGTAAAGCGCAGGCGATCAGGGTCTTGCCTTCGGCCAGCATCCGCGCCGTGGGCGGGGTGCGAAGCTGCGAATCCACGATCACCTTCAGCGGCTGGCGCGGCGTTTCCACGCTGCGCACGTTAAGCTGCGGGTCGTCCGTGATGACCGTGCCGACACCCGTGAGGATGGCACACGAGCGGGCGCGCAGTCGATGCACATCACGCCGCGCCGCATCGCCGGTGATCCACTTTGATTGACCATTCGACAGCGCGGTCTTGCCATCCAGAGAGGACGCGGTCTTGATGCGCACAAAGGGGTGGCCATGCACCATGCGTTTGATAAAACCCTCATTGAGGTTTTTCGCTTCTGCTTCGAGCAGTCCGCTGTCAACCGCGATGCCGGCAGCCTGCAGGCGCAAAAGACCGTTGCCCGAGACCTGGGGATTGGGATCAGTCATTGCCGCGATCACCCGGCCCACGCCGGCCTCGGCCAGCGCATCGGCGCAGGGCGGGGTGCGCCCATGATGGGAGCAGGGTTCGAGGGTGACATAGACAGTGGCGCCCTGAGCCTCGTCTCCGGCTTCCAGCAGCGCATGGATTTCGGCATGCGGCTCGCCGGCTCGCGCGTGCCAACCCTGCCCGATGACGGCGCCGTTCCTTACGATGACGCAGCCAACCCTGGGATTGGGGGTGGTGGTGTTAAGTCCGCGCTCCGCCAGTTGCAGGGCGCGGGCCATGTGAGCGTAGTCTTGCGCGGTGAACCTTTCGCTCACTGCGGCCCCTCACCCGCGGCCCCTCCCCCCGCTCGCGGGGCGAGGGGAGTACAACGAGCCTCACGCCTCATGGTCTTCTCCGCCACTGCCGTGCGCGGCCATGATTTCGCCGCATCGAGGACCCGGTCTGCCCGCGGCCGTGCGGATCCCCGCGTTGCGGGGCCCCTCCTTACTGCTCGCGCCGCCCCCTCCGCAGATTGCTTGCATGACGAGACGCGCAGGGAGTCGGGGGCCCAGGCTGCTCGCGGCCGTGCGGATCCCCGCATTGCGGGGCCCCTCCTTACTGCTCGCAGCCTCACTTGTCCACTTCCTGTAAGGCGTCGCGGAAATCGTTGACGTCCTGGAAGCTGCGGTAGACCGAGGCAAAGCGGATGTAGGCGACCTTGTCGAGCTTCTTCAGTTCGTTCATCACCAGTTCCCCCACTTCGCGTGCCGGCAGCTCGCGCTCACCCATGGCAAGCAGTTTCTGGCGGATGTGGTCGATGGCTTGGTCAACCAGTTCGGTAGACACCGGGCGTTTGTGCAGGGCGCGGCGAAACCCTTCGCGCAGTTTCTCCTCGGAGAATTCCTCCCGCATGCCATTGCTCTTGACAATCTGGGGCAGACGCAGCTCGGCGGATTCGAAGGTGGTGAAGCGCTTGTCGCAAGCCGTGCAGCGGCGGCGCCGGCGGATGGTGTCGCCCGCGTCGTTGACGCGGGAGTCGACGACTTGGGTGTCAGCGTTGCCGCAGAAGGGGCATTTCATGGGTCAGGCACATCACAGGCCAGGTATCAGACAAAAGCGCGGTGAAACCGCCCCACTCTCAGATCCCGATGTCTGACCCCTGTCATCTGCTGCCATACACCGGAAATCTCGCGCACAGCCTTTGCGCGTCGCCCGACACTCTGGCAATCACACTCTCGTCGTTCGGCGCATCGAGCACGTCAGCGATGAGATTCGCGAGTTGTTCGGCTTCCAGTTCCTTGAAGCCGCGGGTGGTCATGGCCGGCGTGCCGATGCGAATGCCGCTGGTGACGAAGGGCTTCTGTGGGTCGCGGGGAATGGCATTCTTATTGACGGTGATGTGGGCGCGGCCCAGCACGGCCTCGGCTTCTTTGCCGGTGAGGTTCTTGGGCCGCAGGTCGACCAGAAACAGGTGGGATTCGGTGCGTCCGGAGATGATGCGCAGGCCGCGTTCCGTCAGCACCTTGCACATCACCAGCGCATTGTCGATGACCTGTTCCTGATAATGCTTGAATTCCTTAGTGGCGGCTTCCTTAAACGCCACTGCCTTGCCGGCGATGACATGCATCAGCGGGCCGCCCTGCAGGCCGGGAAAGATCGCCGAGTTGATGGCCCTCTCGTGTTCCGCCTTCATCAGGATAATGCCGCCGCGCGGCCCGCGTAAGGTCTTGTGGGTGGTGGAAGTGACCACGTCGGCATGCGGCACCGGATTGGGGTACACCTCAGCAGCGATGAGGCCGGCGTAGTGGGCCATGTCGACCATTAAGATCGCGCCGATCTCCTTGGCCACTTTGGCGAAGCGTGCGAAATCGATGCGCAGGGAGAAGGCGGACGCGCCGGCAATAATCAGCCTCGGTCTGTGTTCGCGCGCCTTGGCTTCCATCGCGTCATAGTCGATGTCCTCCGCGGCATTGAGTCCATAGGCCACCGCCCTGAACCATTTACCGCTCATGTTGAGCGCCATGCCGTGGGTGAGATGCCCGCCCTCGGCCAGGCTCATGCCCATGATGGTGTCGCCCGGCTTGCAAAAGGCCAGCAGCACCGCCTGGTTGGCCTGCGAGCCGGAATTCGGTTGTACGTTGGCGGCTTCTGCGCCAAACAGCTTCTTGACCCGGTCAATCGCCAGCTGCTCCGCGATGTCAACCCATTCGCAACCGCCGTAATAGCGCTTGCCCGGATAACCTTCCGCATATTTGTTGGTGAGCACGGAACCCTGCGCCTCCATCACGGCCGGGCTGGTGTAGTTCTCTGACGCGATCAGTTCGATATGGTCTTCCTGGCGCTTGGCCTCGCCCTGAATGGCGGACCACACTTCGGGATCGGTGCTGGCGATGCTTAGGCTGGCGGGAAACACGGGCACTCCGGCGGCAATGGAATCGGGAACGCAAATTTTAGCATGGCCCTCCCGGCCGCTCGGCGCACCGGTACAGGATACCTTTGCGCAGCTTGAAACTTTATCAACATGCCTTATCTAACTATAAGCGTTTTCTAATAAACGCGCGTGGATGTTCCTTATTAGGAGGTGTGTTATGAGTGGACTGATACCCGGTTTCAACCCCGATGGGGTGATTACCGTCAACCGCGTGCTTCTGCGCCCCGAGTACACAGTGGAAGATTTGGAAGAGCGGGTGGCCGTGCTGTGCGAGAACGTGAAAACCTATCATTCCGATACCGGCTTTGTCGGCGGTTTTGTCGCCCTCAATTCGGGCCAGGTGTCGAATGAAGGCTCCACCATTGGCCAGGCCGTGGCGAACCCGCTGGCCGGCAAGGAAGCCCTGATTGTCACGTTCTGGCAATCTTTTGCCGATCACGAACGTTCCCACCGCTCCGCCACCTTCCAGCCGCTGTTCAAACAGGTGCTCGAACTTTGTGAGAATGGCAACGAGGAAATCGCGTATACCATGCTGTGGAGCGGCAAGGCCTACAGCGCCGCGCAGGCGGCCAAAGCGCGTGCAGTGAAGGAGCAGTACGGCAAGGCGGCTTGACTTGAGTGACCCCTCAATTGGCAGTGATTGCGAGGAGCACTGTCACCCTGAGCGCGCGGCTGGACGTGGCATTCCAGCAATCTAAGTTCAATCGATTTCACTGGATTACGTCTCTTCGCTAGCGAAGGGAGTGGTGCTCGGCGTCGGCCGGCGGAACGCGCCGGCCAGCCTGGTCAGCATCAGCACCACGATGGCCGACCGCAGCCGGCCGGTTGCGGCCCAGCCGGGGGGCTCGCCAAACACGCTGATGGAGGTAAGCCCCAGGATGGCCGGATTGAGCCAATTGTGGAGCAGATACAACATCTTCCGTTGCACCATCCAGAGCATGATGACCAGTTCAAGGGAGAAGGCTGCGAAGATCACCGCTTCCAGGAGGTGCGCGGTCCACTGCCAGCGTCCGCCAGGTGGCTGCTGATGAAGTAGGCCGGCAAAGCAAGCAGCGCCACCCCCAGCATGGGCCATTGCAGGCGGCTGTCCCACTCGTAGGCCGGGGCATGGTCCCCAGGGGGGACGCCCCCCAGTCCCGGGAGGCGGCGCATATTGCGGTTCATGGATGAATTGTCGACCGTGTCTTTATAATTCTAGGCGGATTATTGAGCCCGGTACGAGTCAACGCGAGCGATGGCGGATCGAGTCAATAAGCCTTCAGGCGCGACTTTATATAGTGCGGAAATTCAGGCTGGGTCTCCGCTCAAACGCAGTGAACTGGACTTACAGGGAGACGGGATGAAACGCCGTGATTTTATCAAGGGAACAGGCGCAGGATTGGCAGCAGGTGCGGGTGCAGCGCTGACCGGCTGCGGCAAGCAGACCGCCAGTGTGGCAACGCAGGGCTTGCCGGACGTGCACTGGCGGCTGGCATCCAGCTTCCCCAAGAGTCTGGATACGATCTACGGTGCGGCCGAACAATTGTCGCAACGCCTGGCAGGAATCACCGGCGGCAAGTTTCAGATCAAGGTATATGCGGGGGGAGAAATTGTCCCGGGGCTGCAGGTGCTCGATGCGGTGCAAAACGGCACGGTTGAATGCGGCCACACTGCCAGCTACTACTACGTGGGCAAGAACATGGCCTTCGCCTTCGATTGCGCCCTTCCATTCGGCTTGACTGCACGCCATCAGAACGCCTGGATGTACGCTGGCGGCGGGATCGCGCTGATGCGTGAACTATTTGCCAAGTACAGCATCGTGCAGTTTCCCGGGGGCAACACCGGCACCCAGATGGGCGGCTGGTTCCGCAACCCAGTCAACAGCCTGGCAGACCTTAATGGCCTCAAAATGCGCATACCCGGGATCGGCGGCCAGATCATGGCACGGCTGGGCGCGGTGCCGCAGACCATCGCCGGCGGCGACATCTATCCCTCGCTGGAAAAGGGTGCGATCGACGCCGCCGAGTGGGTGGGGCCGTACGACGATGAAAAGCTGGGCTTTCACAAGATTGCAAAAAATTATTTGTTCCCCGGCTGGTGGGAAGGCGGGCCCCAACTCTCCTTTTATGTCAACAAGGAAAAGTGGAACAGCTTGCCCGAGCCCTACCAACAGGCGTTCGAAACTGCCTGTGTCGAAGCCAATGCCACCATGCTGGCGGCCTACGACGCCAAGAATCCCACTGCCTTGGCCAGCCTGGTTCGGCAGGGGGTCAAGCTCATGCCCTTTCCGAAAGACGTCATGACGGCGGCCAAGCAGGCGGCATTCCAGATCTATGACGAGGAAGCGGCAAAGAACCCCGACTTCGCAAGGATCTACGGGGAATGGAAGAAATTCCGCGACATGGAAATCGCCTGGTTCAAGGTGGCGGAATCCAGCTACGACAATTTCCTCTACTACGGGGCTAGGGGCTAGGATTCAATCCTACTTCAGCACTTCCAGCACGACGCGGCGGTTCTGCTTGCGATGCTCGCGGGTCTTGTTATCGGTGACCGGGCGGGTTTCGCCATAGGATATGACATTCATCCGGTGCAGTGGTATGCCGGCCTGATTGAGGTAATCCCTGACCGCTTCCGCTCGTTCCTGGCCGAGACGCTTGTTGTAAGCTGCACTGCCGACGCTGTCCGTATGTCCCTGGATCTCGACATACACGTTCTTGTTGTCGCTTTTGAGTTGCCCCGCAAATTCATCCAGTGCCGCCATCGCGTCCTTGGACAGGACGAATTTGCCAAAGGCAAATTTCACCTTGTCGTCACTCAGCACCATTTCGTCGATCAGTTTGCCCTCCGCCAGCACATTGGCAGCATTCGCTCGATCAAGGGCATCCTGCGCAAGCTTAGAGGTCTGGCCAATTTGTGCTTCGTCCTGGCTGATGCGGTTGCCCTGCGCCTTGACGTCGCTGCCCACGGACTTGAGCGTTGTGTCCATCCCTTCCAGCCTGCTCGCCTGAGTGTCAACGCGTTGGTTCACGGGAGCGACCTGCTCCTTGACGTAATCCTTGGTTGCGCAGCCTGATAGAGTCGCCGCAAGCAGGGCGAGCAAGATAACGGGTGTATTCATGTGATCTCCTTTTCGCAGGAACCTTAGGGTCTCGAAGGGCGCTAGGATGGCAAAAAACTCGCCCTCTGTCCAACTGCCAAGGGAAAATTGGCCGCTTGTAAGTGTCCTACGCCACGCCTGTTCCCTCATCTCGGCCCTGTCCCGCGTTCAGCTTAATGGCCAGGGGGCAGGAAGGTGTCCGATCCAGACTTGAAATCCATGGGAAAGTTCTGCCCGGCCTCATTTTTTTCCTGGTGCACGCCGACCATATTGGGAAAGCTCAGCACCAGGATCACCATAAAAACCTGGATCAGCACAAACGGGATCGCACCCCAGTAGATGTCGGTAGTCTTCACCTCCCTGGGTGCGACGCTGCGCAGATAGAACAGCGCGAAGCCAAACGGCGGGTGCATGAAGGAGGTCTGCATGTTGACCGCGAGCAGCACGCCGAACCAGATCAGATCGATGCCCAGCTTTTCCGCTACCGGCGCCAGCAGCGGCACGATGATAAAAGCGATTTCAAAGAAGTCGAGGAAGAACGCCAGCACGAACACCATCACGTTGACGACGATCAGAAAGCCCAACTGACCGCCCGGCAAGCCGGTGAGCAAATGCTCCACCCAGGTATCACCGTCCATGCCACGAAACACCAAGGAGAATACCGTAGAGCCGATGAGGATGAAGATCACGAAACTGGTGAGCCGGGTTGTGGAATCCATGGCCTGCTTGAGCAGATCGACACTGAGCCGCCGCTTGACCAGGGCCAGCACCATGGCGCCGGTCGCACCCATGGCGCCGCCTTCGGTGGGCGTGGCCACGCCGAGAAAGATGGTGCCCAGCACCAGAAAGATCAGCACCAGCGGAGGCACAAGCGTGGCCAGTATTCGGTTCAGCAGAACGCCCGGTTTCAGGTTGCGGGCCTCAATCGGCAAGGCTGGCGCGGCAGTCGGCTTTACCAGCGTCACCACGAACACATAGGTTACATAGATGCCGGCCAGGATCAGACTCGGGAACAGCGCGCCCTTGTACATGTCGCCCACCGAGACGCGCAACTGATCGGACAATACGATGAGCACCAGGGAGGGTGGAATGATCTGGGCCAGCGTGCCGGAGGCCGCGATGACCCCGGCGGAAAGCCGCGTGCTGTAGCCGTGCCGCAGCATGACAGGCAGGGAAATCAGGCCCATGGCAATCACAGATGCCGCCACCACGCCGGTAGTTGCGGCGAGCAGAGCGCCGACGAAGATTACCGCGTAGGCCAGCCCACCGCGTATCGGCCCGAACAACTGGCTCAGGGTGTCAAGCAGGTCTTCCGCCATGCCGGTGCGTTCCAGGATCAGGCCCATGAAGGTGAAGAAGGGGATGGCAAGCAGGGTGCTGTTGGACAAAATGCCGAACACCCGCTCCGGCAAGGCCTGCATCAGGCTGAATTCGAAATGGCCGGACTGGATGCCGACCACGGCGAACAGCAAACCGTTGGCGGCGAGCGAAAATGCGACCGGGTAGCCTAGCAGCAGTAACACCACGAGGCTCGCGAACATCAAGGGGGCCATCAATTCCAAGCCCTCAGACCTCCTCGGCCGGCTTTTCTGTCGGCAACTCGAGCTGGCCGCTCAGGACCCCTATGCGCTTGATGACTTCCGCAATGCCCTGCAGGAACAGCAGGCCGAAACCCAGCGGCAGCATCAGCATGATGGGCCAGCGCACCAGTCCACCCGCATCCGCGGATACCTCACCCGACAGCAGGGCCTCGGTGAACAGGGGCCAGGACAACCAGGCGATCAGGCCGCTGGCGGGCAGCAGGAACAGCACGCCGCCGAGCAGATCGATCACGGCCTGCGCTCGGGCCGAAAGTCGGCCATAGATTAGGTCGATGCGTACATCGCCGTTGTGCTTGAGCGTATAACCCGCCGCCAGCAGGAACAATGCGCCGAAGAAATACCATTGCAGT
>DASQBT010000192.1:0-4172 GCA_035635075.1 Thiobacillaceae bacterium
GTATGGCCACAACCGAGGAGCGCAAATACTATGAAAACTGAATACGATTTTTCAAAGGCAAAGCGTGGCGCGCGAGTTGCCGCGCCACCCGGAAAGACACGGATCACCATTCGGCTTGACAGCGACGTCATCGAGTTCTTCCGCCAGATGGTTAACGAGGCCGGGGGCGGCAACTACCAATCCTTGATCAATGAAGCCTTGCGCGCCCACATCACCAATCAGGGCCTGGAAAAAACCTTGCGCCGAGTCATTCGTGAGGAAATGAAAAGGGTTGCGTAGTTCAGGACTGTTAAGAGAAGAAATTCAATACGTGCCTGGAACCTTTTTGTTCTTAGGTAGCCCTTTGCTCTCAAGCACCCAGAAATCCAATGGCTGATCGAACAAAATTACTTGTTCATCGACGATTAGGTGGACTGCTGGAGAGCGCATTTGCGAACGGTTCTGATGGAACGCTCGACGGAAAGTTCGCCACCGAGCAACCAGTTCTTGTTCATCACGGCGGCGCTTTTTACCTTGCGGGATGTATGGCGTTTCTGGAAGGGGCGGATGGTTCGTATTCCTGGAACATTCCGTCAGGAAGCAATCCAGACTTTGATAGCTTTGTTGCGAGCTATCCTGTGCCGCCCGAAGGCCCCTTCAGCGCGCGGGGAATAGACCGGCAGGGAATCCACAGGCGCCCATTCCCGGTATCTCCGAGCCCATGGAATTTCGCAAGGCGTTCATTGAAGCGCAAGAGCGGGCGAAATCGGCCACCTAGCCAAACTGCGCGGGGTGCGCGATGTCATGCGCCGCGCGCCATTCAGCTAGTCGTGTATCCGCCCGATTAGCGCCTCCGCGCTGTATGTCTCTCCAGCGCTGATCAGTCGCCGCGCGGCATCGACCTGGTCCCAGGTATTCCACAGCAACACGCCGCGTACTTTGCCGGCCCTCAGGTAATACACCACGCCCTTGCGGAACGCCTCCTGCCAATCTTCGACGATGTCCATGCCGGCGCCGAATTCTCCCACCGCTTCGTAACCCAGATCGAACAGGTCGGAATAGAAGTAAGGCAGGTGGTGGTATTTTTCCGCAGCACCGGCCATGTTGCGTCCGGCCATTGCGCCCATGGTGTTGGCGTTGTCTTCGTGTTCGACGCGGCGGCGCATGCCCAGCGGTGGGCTGTAGAAATTGGCGACATCGCCGGCGGCGTAGATGTCGGGAGCCGCGCGCAGTTGCTCGTCCACGACAATGCCGTTCTCCAGCTTGAGGCCCAGCGATCGGGCCAGCTCAACTTCGGGCTCGATGCCGAGGCCGGCAACCACCGCATCCCCGGCCAACGTCTTGCCACTTTCGGTGCTGACGGCATAGCGCTCACCCGTGCGCTCCAGGGCGCGGACCTTCTCCCCGCTCAGCACCTGGACGCCCTTGTCGCGGAAATAGTCGTTGAGAAAGGCGGACAGCTTGGGTGGATAAATGCGCGCGCCGATTGCGCTGCCGGGAAAAACCAAGGCGACCTTGCAGCCGTTCATCGCCAGCGCGGCGGCAATTTCCGAGCCGATGAAGCCGCCGCCGATGACGATGAATTCGGCTTTTCGATCGGCCAGCGCACGCAGACGCTGGTAATCATCCAGGGTGCGGAAGTAAACGACCCCGTCGTCGACAAACGGCAGGCGGCGCGGAACGCCTCCGGTTGCAAGCAGCAGTTTGTCGTAGCGGTACACTTCGCCGCGGCTGTCGGTAATGGTTTTTGCCGCAGCGTCGCCCTGCACTGCGCGGGTGTCCAGAAGAAGATCCGCTTTGGCCTGCTCGGTCTTGCGCCAGATGGACTCGAAGGGATGGCCGGTCCACAATTTCTTCGACAGAGGCGGGCGGTCGTAAGGCGGATGCTTCTCGTCGCTCAGAATGGCAATCTTTCCCGCCGGGTCGCGCTCGCGAATACCAGCTGTGGCGGCATCCGCAGTCATCCCGCCGCCGACAATCACGTATTTGTATTCCTTCATGGCTATCCCTTTACTTTTCTAAGATGGTTGGTCCGCCCGCCTTGCTTATGCGCGCCGCGACACGCGGGCCGCTTCTGGCCGGCGCATACAGCGACCGCTGATATGCCGCTTTGGTAACTAAGAGCATAGGCCATGACTGCAATATCGCCAGACCGCCTCGGCCGGCACCGGCCGGGCATCACTTTGCGCCAGCACGGAAATCGCGTGGGCCAGAATGACGGCCAGCAGGGTTGGAACGGCGTAGATTACAACAGCGCCCGTTCTGACGAAGTCTTGCTATACTGATTTTCGTGTTTAGGGCCGTTCCCCCAGGTCGTATTGCTGCGACCAAGCCTTGACCTGAGGTTTGGCTCTTCGAATTCTATGGGGAACGGCGTGCGTCAACATGGCTTGTAAGAATAGAGGAGATGATGCATAGGTTATTTCCGCAAACAGCAAAGGTGGGATAAATTGCGGAATGCAGACGTGGATTTGGTTGGGTATACCCGCTCGAACCGCCACTGTTCGGCACTCAGGCCCGACTGTTTGTGAACTATTATTGCTGTGTCCTGAATCAATAGATTGATCTGAAGCATTTGGGTATATTCATATGCCGCCAGAGCAAATGTTGAATTCGTTTCGTTGTACCCCAAACCGCTTTAACTCATAGGAGAGTTCGAATGAAAGTTGCTCAACTGACTGCTGTTCTGATCGCCGCCGCCGTGATGGGTCCCGCTTTCGCCGACGACACGGCCGCTCCAACCCCTGAATCCACCGCTGCCACCCTGATGAATCCTGCCACCATGGCCGAACCTGCCAAGGAGCCCAAAGCTGCGGTGAACACCATCATCATGCTGATGGACCCCGCCACCCTGATGTCCATGATGACCCGGGGCATGAATCCCGCCACCTACACCCAGATGGGGCAGGCTGCATTGAACCCCGCTACTGCGCAGAGCTATGCCCAGTTCATGGATCCCAACCTGTACGCAAAGTGGATGGCCGCTTCCATGAACCCCAGTTTATACACGAGCATGGCAGCCCCCCTCATGAACCCCAACACCTATATGAAGTGGGGGATGGCGCCCATGAATCCCCAGATGTGGAATGCGGGCATGCAGATGATGAACCCCGGTATGTACGCGAACTGGATGACGGCACCGATGAATCCCGCCAACATGCAGTTGATGACAGCGCCGATGAATCCCGCCCTCTACACCAACTGGGCAAACATGGCAGTCAATCCCCAGACCTACGGCCCTTGGGGTGGTTTCATGAATCCCAGCACCTATACAAACGCAACCCAGGGCTTCAATCCCTTCAGCGCCATTGCCCCCATGATGCCTGCAGCGGTGGTCGTACCCGCACCCGCCCAGTAATCGTTGTTGGTAGCAGCTTCAACGCCCCGGAATATCCGGGGCGTTTTGTTTCAAGGGGCTTCGGATGTGCTCGCCGGCGCATTCGCCAAGATTCCAGGCCAAATTCGGTCGATTTCGCCGTTTCTGCATAGTGGAAGATAGTGGAAGGGCGGGCGCTGTGCCGAAAGCGCAAATATGAGTGCCCCCAGAAGAACGCTGTTCAGACAGTCCGCGTATTCTAATCGGCACCAGGCAGCGAGCAGAGCAGACAATATGACCCCACCATCCGCCGCATCCCGACTGAATCAGAAACAAGCGGCGACCCGGGTTACTCGCGTGAGCGAGGAAAAAAAACGCGTGATCGCACAAAGCAGCGGTGAGCCGGAATGGCGGCGGTGGGGACCTTACCTGAGTGAGCGCCAGTGGGGAACCGTGCGGGAAGATTACAGCCCGGACGGCGAAGCTTGGAACTATTTCAGCCATGACCATGCCCGCAGCCGCGCATACCGCTGGGGTGAGGATGGCATTGCCGGCATCAGCGACAAATACCAGCACCTTTGCCTGTCTGTGGCGCTGTGGAATTTGCGCGACCCCATCCTCAAGGAGCGCTTGTTCGGCCTGACCAATAGCGAAGGCAACCACGGGGAGGACGTCAAGGAGCTCTATTACTACCTGGACGCAACGCCGACCCACTCCTATCTGAAGATGCTGTACAAGTATCCACAGCAGGAATTTCCCTATGCTCGGCTGGTTGAGGAGAACCGGCGGCGCGGCAAAGAAATGCCAGAGTTTGAACTAATCGACACCGGCGTCTTCGATGCGGATCGTTACTTCGATGTGTTCGTGGAATATGCCA
>DASQBT010000193.1:0-24923 GCA_035635075.1 Thiobacillaceae bacterium
TCAGGCTTGCCAGTTTCCACTCCATTCGAAGTTCCGGGCGGGAACGGCTAGCGAAGCAAGCTGTCCGTTCAGCATGTGCGTTGACATTGCAAGCGTGCATCCCCCACCGACAGCCCCAAAGACCACTGAGCACTTTTACATGTGCCGCCGCGTCGACCCCTGTAATGACGCACCGCCAATGCCTATAATCAGGCCCCACGGACCTGCGCGGAGAATTCGATCATGACTCTATTGATATTCGGCCTGCTGATCTTCCTCGGCACGCATTCGGTGCGCATCTTCGCGGACGACTGGCGCGCTGCCCGCGTCCAGGCCATGGGACTGAATGCCTGGAAAGGCGTCTATTCCCTGATTTCGCTGCTTGGCTTTGTGCTGATTGTGGTGGGGTTCGGCGAAAGTCGCGGCATGCCCGAACTATGGACGCCGCCGTTCTGGACCCGGCATATCACGGCGCTGTTGGTCCTGCCCGCCTTCGTGCTGCTGGTGGCGGCCTATGTGCCGGGCACGCACATCAAGGCCGCGGTGGGCCATCCCATGGTGGCGGGGGTGAAACTTTGGGCTTTCGCCCATCTGCTTTCCGACGGCCGGCCGGCCGCTGTGCTGCTGTTCGGTGCCTTCCTCGCGTGGGCGATCGTGGATTACGTGTCGGCACGGCGCCGCGACAGGGTGGCCGGCACGCGCTATCCGGCCGGGTCGTGGTGGCGCGACGTGGTGGCGGTGGCGGTGGGCATCGTTGCATATGCATGGTTCGCGATGTGGGGCCATGCTTGGCTGATCGGGGTGGCGCCGTTCGGCTAGGCGGGACGCACCGCCTGCACGCAATGATGCACGTCACACTGCTTGCGCAGGCTTGAATTGTGATATGAAATGCGGCTTCACCGACTCAACTGCCGAAAGGAGCAATGCATGACCACGCGCAAAGAATATGTAGAACAGCTCAAAAACAGTCTGGACAAGTGGAATGCCGACTTCGCCAAGTGGGAAGAAAAGGCCCGCATGGCCAAGAAGGACCTTACGATCGATTATGAGATGAAGCTGGAAGAGCTGCGCAAACATCGCGAGCAAGCCACGGCCAGACTCAAGGAACTCCAGGCCAGCGGCGGAGAAGCATGGAAGGAGCTGAAGGCCGGCACGGATACCGCCTGGGCCGCAATGCGCGAGGCGTTCGAGAAGGCCAAGTCGCATTTCCAGCAATAAGACCAGATTCAAGCTTTGGCATCACAGGGCTGGGCAATGCTGGCGCGGCGAAACATTGGGCCGGGTTGAACCGGCCCTTTGCTATTCATCAGTGTGCAGACGTCCATTCTCCACTTTCCAGCCCTCACATGCGCCTCCGCGCTCCCGCCTGGGGTGCAGCTGAAAGCGATTTTGACTGGGCGGCGGATACGCGGGCGTTGGCCTGCGGTTTGGATGATAAGATCGTCCCGCCATCGAGCCGGATTCACCCGAGCCATGCTCTGCCGCACTCGACCGGGGACTTGTCTCAGGCCGATGGAGTCACGGCCCACACTGCAACACCCCAATGACCCGCTTCGCCGCCATCGACTTCGAAACCGCCAACCATAGCCAGGACAGTGCGTGTTCGGTGGGCGTGGTCATCGTCGAGCGCGGCCGCATCGTGGCGCGCCTGCATGAGCGGATCCGCCCGCCCTCGCGCCAGTTTGCCTTTACCCACATCCATGGCCTGGCTTGGAATGACGTAAGGCATGCGCCAGGCTTTGATGCGGTGTGGACCGGGATCGCGCGCGAGCTGACGAGGGTTGAGTTTCTGGCGGCGCACAACGCGCCATTCGACCGCGCCGTGCTGGGCGCCTGCTGTGCCACTCACGGGCTTGCGGCGCCGCGGCTGCCATTTGTGTGCACCGTGCGGCTGGCCCGGGCTCAGTGGGAGATTTATCCGACCAAGCTGCCGGATGTGTGCCGCCATCTCGGCATAGACCTGCGACATCACCAGGCCGATTCGGACGCGGAAGCCTGCGCGCGCATCGTCATTGCCGCCCAGGACGCCGGGTGGCGCTACACATCGAAGCCTTCAGGCTAGCCGGCAAACAGCGCAAACAGGCTATTATCAAGATTCTTGTCCGGCCATCCGTAATGATGGTGTTTAGGCGAACTGAATGGAGAATTCATGAAGACTTGGATATTCACCCTGCCCTTGCTGTGTGCTGTCAATCTCGCACTGGCCGCTGAGGTCAAGACGGCACCGCCTGACCAGGCTGCGTCGGTCTCTGCTCCGGTCAAGATTGGGGGCCACAGGATGCACAAGCGCACGGTCAGAAAGTTTCGCGCGGTCAAGCTGCCGCGCGGCGACCTGCGCTATTGCCTTGAGCGGAAGGGCAACAAGGCAATCATTCGTTGTTCCGAAACACGGCGGAAGCGGTAATCGGTCGCTATCGCCTGCTGTTTGGTCTCTTTGTCGGGGCAAGCGGATCCGGCGTGAATTATTTGCACTCAAAAGCAATGTCAGGACGCGAAGACCTCATCGTGCGATAACAGAGCCGGATTACGCCCGCCGAATGGTTTCGGCATTTCCTTGCCGGCTTACCGGAAGCGACTATCCGTGAATACATCCGCTCTGGTCCCAAGCCCGGGCCTGCTGAAGATTCAGCTATCATCCGCTTACCGTTTCGATATGTTTTCTGGAGGACCCGCCATGGCCATTTCGATGTATCAAACTTCGATTCCGGTGTTCACCCGCATGTTGAACAACCTCATCGCCATTATGGAAAAAGCGGCGGCGCACTGCGAGGCGAAGAAGATCGACCCGGCGGTATTGATCAATTACCGGTTGTATCCGGACATGTTCGCCTTTGCCAAGCAGATTCAGATCGCGGCGGATGCGGCCAAGAACGGCGCGGCCTATTTGGCCGGGGCAGAGGCGCCGAAGTTCGACAATACCGAGCAGAGCTTTCCCGACCTGATCGAACGCGTGAAGCAGACCATAGCGTTCTTGAATAACTTCAAGTCAGAGCAGATCGACGGCACGGAGGAAAAGGAGATCATCATTCCACGCGGCGATACCACGCTGACCTACCGCGGTCAGGCGTATCTGCTCAACCGCGTGCTGCCCAATTTGTTCTTCCACATCACCACGGCCTATGACATCCTGCGCCACAACGGCGTGGAGCTGGGCAAGCGGGACTACCTGGGCAAGCAGTAATCCCCATTCATTTGCGGCATGGCGTTAGCGAGGGCGTGCCAGGATGCGCTAGAGGCAAACCGGCTCGATCCTGATGGGCAGGACGTTGGATTCATTTACCTCGCCGATCCAGGTGAACATGAAGTTTTCGAAGGCCATGAATGGCGGGAAGCCGTTGGTCAACTTTTCGATCTGGGCGCAGGGCGTCGCGATCGTCACGGTCGGCCTTTGATTTTTCAGCAGATAGATCACCACTGGCAGGGGCGCAAGGGAGATCTTCTCTCCGGGGAAAGGTTGGGCCACGGCCGGCGCTGATGCCGCTGGTCCTGGCATTGTGGGCTCCGGCACTGCTGGTTCCGATACTGTGGGCTCGGGCGCTGCCGGTGACGCTGTTGGCTCGGCTGCCGTCGGCCCTGACGCTGTTGGCTCCTGCGCCCCCGGCCCTGACACTGTTGGCTCGGGTCCAGTCGGCCCTGGCACCGCCGCCGGCTCCGGGAACGTCTGCGCGTCTTCGGCATAGGCTGATCCGAAGAGGCCCGAAAGGCCGATCAAAACGGCACAGGCAAGCCAATTTTGCTTTTTATCCATGGTCGACTCCAGGTATGAGCGTTATTCCGCCCTATTTAGGGCGGTGCTTTCTTTATAGCGGACTCCAAGGCCCAAGGCTTGGTAATTCTGACCTTGCGCCCTGTGGCCCCGGCAAACGGGTATAATCGGGGGCCCTTAACCCGACCCGCAAGGAATCCGTTCATGAAAACGCTCTCCATTCTTACTGGCTTGGCCCTCTCCACCGCCGTTTTTGCCGTCGAACCTATGGCCCCGGTCAATCCCCACGCAGGCATGAGCATGCATGGGCCGATGCTGACGCAGACCGGCACGGTGCTGAGCACGATCAATGTGCCGAGCTACACCTATGTGGAGTTGTCGCAGGGCAAGAAGACGATGTGGCTGGCCGCTGCGACCGTGGCGGTGAAGAAAGGCGACGTGGTGCGCTTCGATAACGGCATGGTGATGAACAACTTTTACAGCAAGACGCTCAAGCGCAGCTTTCCGAGCATTGTCTTCGCCAGCGCCTTGGTGGTCGACAACGGCAAGAAATAAGAAAGAACGCTGCGGTCTTCTGGCTGGAATTGCCGTGGCGCAGCGGCCCAGCAACGAGCTACTGGCGGGTAGCGCTTTGCGATGATCAAAGGCTCCAGGGTTTGGTCAGGTTCCAGCCGATGCCATGGCAGTAGATGCAGGGGGCGGCAGCTATCTTGCCGGTGCCGTCACAACTGATGCACATTTTCCAGCCGGCATCGCGGGTGGCATTGGCAAAGCTGCCGCTGCAGCGGTGGCCGTGCGAACTGCGCCCGCAGGGCTGGTTGATGGCTTCCATGCGATAGGTGATTGCGCCGCAGGTCTTGCAGACCCCGAGCGGACGCATCTTCTTGGCGTCGCTCACGTTGGTTGCCCGGCTGCGGAAGTCTGGCGCATGCGCTCTCCTGGCCTAGATGGTGTTAACGCT
This sequence comes from Thiobacillaceae bacterium, assembly GCA_035635075.1. Classification (GTDB taxonomy): domain Bacteria; phylum Pseudomonadota; class Gammaproteobacteria; order Burkholderiales; family Thiobacillaceae; genus DASQBT01. The sequence continues at coordinate 4,647 of DASQBT010000193.1, forward strand.
CATTTTGCGTCAGCGACGGGGGCGTGGGGCACGCCCTAGTACTTTCTTTGCATCGCGGGCCGCGGCTGGGGATTTACATCCTTGTGGCGAAAGTTGATGCGCCCCTTGGTGAGATCGTAGGGTGACATTTCGATGGTGACCTTGTCTCCCGCCAGGATGCGGATGCGGTGCTTCCTCATCTTGCCGGAGGCGTAAGCCGTGATCTCAATGCCGTTGAGCAGGGTCACGCGAAAGCGCGTTTGCGGCAGCACTTCGCTGACCACCCCTTCCATTTCTACCAGTTCTTCCTTTGCCATGTCCTGATTCCTCATGCTTGCCCACGGCGCCACGCTGCCGCGCCGGGTGGTTGATTGCGAAAAATCGCAGTGGGGCCTGCGGTGGCCGCGCCCGGGTGCGGCCTGAATGCCCGTGAGGAAAGCCGACAGGTTGCCCGAGAAGGGCGCGAGGGACTGACCAAAAGACCAATTCTTCGCTAAGTATGAGGCCCATGGCCGATCTTGGCAAGGAAAGCGCTCAGCGGCCGCTGGGGAGTAAGGCAGCAAGAAGGCCCGCGCCAGGCTGAACGGATTGCCGGGTTGGGGCTTGCCGCGAGCTCATGGTTTCAAGTGCCGCGGGCCGTTGGTTACAATCAGTCGATCGAGCCTCAGTACTTTGCACTCTGATCAAGGCCCCGCATGAACAATTCTGACGACGAGATCCCTCCCCCGCCGCCGCCCCTGCCGCCGCTGCACCTGCCCGAAATCAGGCCGCCGAAGACGGCATGGTGGATGAACTGGAAGATCATGGTGCCGGTATGGCTGGCGATAGGCGGCATGGTGTGGCTTGGCTTGCGCTTCAATATCGACCACCGGGTGATTGCCGGCGTGGTTGTTGTCATCGGCGTCTTGTCCAACGCGTTTGCCTGGCTGGTGGGCATCGTCGCGCTGGTGCCTATCATCGGCCCGCTGATCGTGAAGGTGCTGTCGATCGGCTTCATCTGGCTGCTCAATGCAATCGGTTACCTGGTCGCGCTGGTCGCCATCCGGCGGGGTTACTCCAAGGACGTGCTGACCTATCGCGGGCTGACGGTCGCACTGATCATCGGCATCGTGATCGGCTACATCATCGGCCGTCTGGTTTGAGCGGCGTGCCTTGCACCTGGACCGTGCGCAGGACTTGGCCACGCCTTGGACGTTTCCGCTCCTGACGCGTGCCGGCTCGCCAAGTGGAGGGGAATTCATTCGTCGTACACTTCGCCCATGACCCTGTTCCAAACCACCGCAGCCATTCTTAGCGGAGCCGCCCTGGCCAATTATCTCAACCACCGCTACCTGCGCCTGCCTGCCACCATGGGCCTGATGACGATTGGGCTGCTGACCTCGCTGGGCTTCGTGCTGTTGGGCAAGGCGGGCCTGATCGACGTGAGCCACGCAGCCGGCTTTGTTCGCGGCATCGATTTCAGCGAAACCCTGCTGCACGGCATGCTGGCTTTCTTGCTCTTTGCCGGTGCGCTGCATGTGGATCTATCGGAGCTGCGCGAACAGAAAGTGGTGATCGCAGTGCTGGCGACCGTCGGCGTGGTGCTGGCGACGCTTGCAACCGGCCTGCTGTTCTGGGTTGGCGCCCGCCTGCTGGGATTCGATCTGTCCCTTATCTACGCATTGTTGTTCGGCGCGCTGATCTCCCCCACCGACCCGATTGCGGTGCTGGGGATTCTCAAGCAGGCCGGCGCGCCGCGCAGCCTGGAAATCAAAATCACCGGCGAATCGCTGTTCAACGATGGCATCGGGGTGGTGGTGTTCCTCACCCTGCTGGACATCGCCCTGAGCGGTTCCGCCCCGAAGCCCGGCGAAGTGGCGAAGTTCTTGATGGAAGAGGCGGTCGGCGGCGCGTTGCTGGGCCTGTTCCTGGGCTGGGTCACTTTCCGCCTGCTGCATTCAGTTGACGAGTATGCGGTGGAGGTGCTGCTCACCCTGGCGCTCGCCGCCGGGGGCTACAGCCTGGCCGAGGCGGTGCATGTGTCTGCGCCGATCGCTATCGTGGTGGCCGGCTTGGTGATCGGCAATCACGGGCGTGCACTGGCGATGTCGGACAAGACCCGCGAGCACGTCGACACGTTCTGGGAATTGCTGGACGAAATCCTCAACGCGGTGCTGTTCGTGCTGATGGGGCTGGAGGTGATTGCCCTGACCCTGAAAGGGAACTATCTGGGGCTGGGCGGGCTGGCCATCGTCGCGGTGCTAGCGGGACGCCTGTTCAGCGTGGGCCTGCCGGTCGGGCTGTTGCGCTGGCGCTGGAGCTTTTCTCCCGGCTCGGTGCGCATCCTCACCTGGGGCGGCCTGCGCGGCGGCATTTCCATCGCCCTGGCCCTTTCGCTGCCGCCGTCGCCCGAGCGCGACCTGATTCTGAACGCAACCTACATGGTGGTCGTGTTCTCGGTGCTGGTGCAGGGCCTGACGCTCGGACCATTCATCAGGTGGCTGGGCAAGCGGGGTCCAGAATCCGGCGAACCGGACATCCCGCGATCGTGAACAGAGCCAGTTTGAATTTCGCCGCATTCAGATGTCTTCTTGCAGGTGCTCTTGCCCTTGCGCTCCTTTCCGGCTGCGCCGATTTCTGCCGCGACATTTACAACGGCGTTCGTGCCCGCAACGAGGCCCTGCGTCATCCCGCCGGAGACGACCGACCGGTCATGCCGGATTACGATAGCTATCAACGCGAGCGAAAAAAGCTGAAGTAAGTGCAGGTGCGGGAATCATCTGACTTGGCCGGAAACTCCTGTCAGCCCCTGCCCACCCCTGCCGGGCCGCCTACAATGAGTAATCCCTGCACAATCGGGATTGCCTCAAGCATGAACGCCGGTCCCATCCTCTGGTATTTCGCCGACCCCATGTGTTCGTGGTGCTGGGGTTTTTCGCCCGCTATTGAGGCGGTGCGCGAGATGTACCGGGAGCAGACCAAGATTTCGCTGGTGCTGGGCGGGCTCAGGCCTGGATCGGCCGAGGCGCTGTCGGCCCAGGGGCGCGAAGAGATCCTCCACCACCGGCATCAGGTGCATGAGCGCACCGGGCAGCCATTCAAGTTTGAGGACGCGCTGCCGGCTGGCTTCGTATATGACACCGAACCGGCTTGCCGGGCGGTGGCCGCCATGGGCGAGCTTGATCCGACGCTGATCTTTCCAATGTTCAAGGCCGTGCAGTCGGCGTTCTACGCCGAAGGGCTGAATGTGACGCAGGCCGCGGTGCTGACGGACCTGGCTGCAAGCCTGGGCGTGGAGTCACAGCGCTTTGCGCCTGCCTTCGCATCGCATGCGGCGAAGACCCGCACTGAGGCTCATTTTCGCTTGGCCAGGCAATGGGGCATAAAAGGCTTTCCCACGCTGATCTTGCAGCGGGATAAGAACGTTCACCTGATCACCAGCGGCTGGCAGCCCATTTTGGCCATCCGTGCGGCCATTGACGCCGGCTTGTCGAAAGCGTGACGCTGCGCTGAGCTGCGCCAAATCTTCGCTCGGCTTACCGTTAATCAGGGATTCAGGCGAATTCCTACCCTTGCCATTCGATGAACTTCGGATGCTCATGTTGATATTTCGGACAAATTGGGCCGGCAGCGGGGCCAAAACCGCCGTGTCAGCGTGGCACGCTTCCTGCAATGGCCATGGTTGACTGTCAACCCCTAACCTCTGCAAAGAGACGAATGGACCCAAAGCACACTCAGGAAATGAAAGTCCGGGAAGGACTGGCCCGCCAGCTCTTCGACAATGCCGGACTTGCCCTTGCAACCAATCTGGTCAACGGGGCGCTTTGGGTATTGGCGATCTGGAGTTCGCTGGACCACCGCCTTGCCCTTGCCTGGTATGCCTGCCTGGGACTCGTTACCCTGCTGCGCTGGCGCACCGTGCTGGCATTTCGCCGGGGCAAGCAGGCGGGCAAGGCGTCTGAGCGCCTGGTCGACCACTACACCCTGGGGGCCCTGGCCGCCGGCATGATCTGGGCAGCGGCAGGCATCATCTTGATCCGCAGCAACGACCCCGCGCTGCAGGCCCTGGCCGGTTTTCTCTTGGGCGGCATGGCGGCAGGAGCGGCCGTCACCAGCGCTTCCAATCCGCTCACCTACTTCGCCTTCTCCCTGACCATGATGGTTCCAATCGTGCCGCTGCTGGTGCTGGAAGGCGGAACCATGCAGCTGGTGATGGCGGTAATGGGCAGCACATTCATCCTTGTCCTCAGCAAGACGGTGCGTCAAGCGCATGCCGTCCTGCGCCGCTCGCTGACGCTGGGGCACGAGAACGCGGGCCTGGTGCAGGAGCTCGAGCGCGAGCTGGACGAACGGGAAAGGGCCCAGGCCGCCAAGACGCAAAGCGAGGCCCGTTTCCGTGCGCTTGCTGAGAGTACAGGTACGGCAATCTTCACCTACCGTGATCATTTTCTTTATGTCAATCCTGCGGGTGAGCATCTGTGCGGCTACAGCGCGGAAGAACTGACCGGGATGCCGTTCTCGGCGATTGTCCATCCCGACCACCGGGACTTGGTGAAAAGCAACAGCGAATCGCGCCTGAACGATGGGGCCATACCTAGGCACTACGAATTAAAGATCCTGACCAAGGGTGGCGAGACTCGCTGGGTTTCCTTCAGCACCTGTGTGATCGACCAGGACGGCCAGTCGACCGGACTGGGCTCCGCATTTGACATCACCGCCCACAAGGCGGCGACGGAAGCGCTATTCGTGGAAAAGGAGATGGCCCAGGTTACCTTGAAATCGCTGGGAGACGGGGTTATCACAACCGACCTTGAGGGACGCATACTTTCCCTTAACCACGCGGCAGAGACACTGACTGGCTGGACCGAGACCGAGGCGCTGGGACATCGTTTTGGCGTCGTCTTTCGCCTGTCTGCCAACGATCGCAAGAGCAGCTGTTTTGATGACCCCATCCTGCTGTGCATCAGCGAGGGAGAATCCGTCACCTATGGCACCCACCTGCAGCTGCTGGGCAAGGAAGGCGCCGACGCCTATTCCGTGGACTTATCCACCTCACCGATACGCGACCGTGCCGGCACCATAATCGGAGCGGTGGCGGTTTTCCATGATGTCTCCGACCTTAGCTACGCGGCTAGCCACGATGCGCTGACCGGGCTGATCAACGGGCGTGAGTTCCTGGCACGCCTGGAGCATGCCGTTGTTCGCGCCCGTGTCGACCTGGCCGAGCATGCCCTGTGTTATATCGACCTGGACCAGTTTAAAGTGGTCAACGATACCTGCGGCCACGCCGCCGGCGACAAACTGCTGAAGGAACTGACCGCGCTGCTTCAAACACAGACCCGCGAGGGAGACACGCTGGCCCGCCTGGGCGGCGACGAATTCGGGCTGCTGCTGCCTTATTGCCCCTTGGATAAGGCCGCCGTGATTGCCGAGTCGATGCGCAAGCTGGCCAAGGATTTCCGTTTCAACTGGAGCGGCCGCAGCTTCGAGATCGGCGCCAGCATCGGCGTCGTCCATATCGACAAGGACAGCGGCGATGCCACCGAACTGCTGCGCGCAGCAGACTCGGCCTGCTACGTCGCCAAGGCACATGGGCGCAACCGAGTGCATCTGTATGAGCCGGACGACTTGGCGGTAGCCGAGCACCAGCAGCATATCGCATGGGTTAGCCGCATCCAACAGGGCTTGGATCGGGACGAATTCGAGCTCCATTTCCAGACCATCCAACCGCTCGACAGGCAGGGCGGGGAACATTTCGAGCTCTTGCTGCGCTTGCGCGACGACCAGGGCAAGCTGATCTCGCCCGGCGAATTCATACCCACCGCGGAGCGCTACGATCTGATGCCCGCGCTGGACCGCTGGGTTATCCATACGGCGTTGGCGCGACTGGCCCCGTTGCTGCGCGAGGACACCAGCAGAATGTGCGCCATCAACCTGTCCGGACAATCGCTGGGCGATGAGCGCATGGTGGAATTCATCCTCAAGGAAATCGCCGCGCAAAATATTCCTCCCGCCACACTGTGCTTCGAAATCACCGAAACCAGCGCCATTTCGCACCTCGGGCATGCGCGCGACCTGGCTTTCCGGCTCAAGGCGGCAGGCTGTTTCCTGGCGCTGGACGATTTCGGCAGCGGGCTTTCCAGTTTTTCCTACCTGAAGGAACTGCCGGTGGACTTTCTCAAGATCGACGGCGCCTTCGTCAAGAACATCGAACGCGACCCGATTGACCGCGCCATCGTTTCCTCCATCGTACAGGTCGCGCGGGCCATGGGGAAAAAGACGGTCGCTGAGTACGTGGAAGACGCCTCCTGCCTGGACTGGATGCGCAGTCTGGGGGTGGATTACGCGCAGGGCTACTACATCGCACGGCCGCGTCCGTTGGAGGAATTCGGTGCGCCAAGCAGGCGCGACGGGGGAGCCGTTCTTCTGCACCTGCATGAACCGGGGCAGACTCCGCAGCCGCGACACCGGAAAGCGGGATAGCAGACCAGCAGGCGCCGACGCAGGAGTTTGTCGCGGCCAAAATGTCTGGGCCAAGCTGCCACCCGTGCTGTTTCAGGGTTTGCCTAAACTGGACATTGAAACGCCGCTTCAACGGCCAGGCAAATATGCGCCCTATCTGCAATTAGCCATTGCTGGCGAGCGGATCAAGGAGGTAAACTTCCGGCCTCGCGAACCTAATCGATCCGGGTAAGAAAGAGCTCAACAGTCTCCGGGAACAAGCCCCGGCCGCAACCAGCCCGCTTTATACCAGTCATAGAGCAAGTCCTGCAGTTCCGCCGGCAGACTGGTCTGCGGCGGCAATCCGCGCTTGTCCGCCAAGGTCTCCAGCACGCGGCCTTCCAGGCCGCTGGCCAGCACCATCTCACCATTGATGAAGAAGCGCCTGCCGGCAAACAGCAAGCGGGTTTTTGCGTCCAGCGCCGCCCCGCGGCTAGACACCACGCTGCCGAACGCCTTGCGGCCCATGGGCCGTTGCGGCGCAGCGAAAAACACATGGGGCTTGGGCTCGGAAAGATACTCTCCGACAAACTCAACAATATCGTTCTTGTCCCAGCGGATACCGCCGATCATGGCCTCAATCTGCGCCAGCATCGGGGGAGAGATTTCGGCGGGATGTTTCTGCAGGGCCAGATCGGGGTCGGCATAGCGCCCCGGCAGCTCGATCCGGTCGCGCACAAAATCCACAAAGCCCTGTGCAAGTTCCTGGGTAGATGGCGCGCGGAAGCCGATCGACCAGGTCATGCATTCATCTTCCGCCACGCCGTCATGCGCATAATGCGGTGGAAGGTACAGCAGGTCGCCCTGCCCCACCACATATTCCGCAGTGGGCTTGAAGCGCTTGAGAATCTTCAGCGGCAGGTCCTCCACCAGATCGAGGTTCTTCTGCGCCGAGATACGCCAGCGTCGGTGACCCAGCCCCTGCAGCAGAAACACGTCATAGGAATCGAAATGCGGCCCAACCCCGCCGCCCGGCGCCGCGTAGCTCACCATCAGGTCGTCCAGCCGGGCGCGGGGGATAAAGCCGAACCGCTCCAGCAGGGCTGCACCGGCGGGCAAGTGATGGTCCACGGACTGGACCAGCAGGGTCCAGTCACGGCGGCCCAGCTTGCGAAAGCGGCTGGCGGGAAAGGGGCCATGTTCCAGCTTCCATCGGCCCTCGATCTTGCTGACCAGGCGCGACTCCGCCTCTTCGCGCGCGGCCAGAGCACGCAGCCCATCCGGACTGAGCGGGCCGCTGAAGTTCGGCACAGCCTGGCGTACCAGTAGGGGTTTCTTGTGCCAGTACTCGCGCAAGAAGGCAGACGGAGACAAACCGCCCAGCAAAGTGGTCATCAACGGAGAGATTCGTTCTAGAATCACACCAACGATACAAACTGCGGAGATTCCATGCAACTCAAGGCGGGTGACAAAGCCCCGGATTTTTCCATTCCGGATGCGGACATGAACCTGATCAGCCGCAGCCAGTTCAAGGGCAAGAACAATCTGGTGTTGTATTTCTATGTCCGCGACGACACGCCGGGCTGCACAGCGCAGGGCATTGAGTTTTCCGAGCTGGAACAGGAATTCGCGAAAGTGAATACGGTGGTGCTGGGCGTGTCACGCGATGACTGCATCAGCCATGGCGCGTTTCGCGACAAGCACGGCATCAGCATCCGACTGCTCGCCGACAAGGAAGGGGAAACCTGCGAAAAATACGGCGTCCTGCAGGACCGGGAAGTGGACGGGGTCAAGCGCCGCAGCATGGTCCGTTCGACCTTCGTCATCGACAAGCAGGGTATCATCCGACATGCCCTGTACGGCGTGCAAAGCCGCGGCCACGCGGCAGAAATTCTGGAGCTCGTGAAGGACCTGAAATGAACATCGTAAAAGACACCATCGTGACCCTCAACTACGAAGTATTCGACCTGGACGGCAACTCGCTGGAAAAGAGTGACGAGCCCATCAGCTACCTGCACGGCGGCTATGACAACATATTTCCCTTGGTGGAACAGGCTCTGGAAGGCAAGGCAACCGGCGACAGGGTGGAGCTTAAATTGCAGCCTGCGGATGCATTTGGCGACTACGACGAAGAACTGGTTCGGGTGGAACCGCGCGAAATGTTTCCGGAAAATGTCGAGCCGGGCATGCAGTTCGTCGGCGCGCCGGTCGGCACCGAGCAGGAAGTGCTTTATACGGTCACTGATGTTGCAGAAGACAAGGTCGTGGTAGACGGCAATCATCCCCTGGCCGGTGAGTCGGTGCGCTTCGCGTGCGTGGTGACCGCAGTGCGCAAAGCAGAAGCAGGCGAGGTGGCGCATGGACATGTGCATGGCGCGCATGGGCACCATCACCACTAGGACGGATCAACCTCTCCGACGGCACGCCGGCGAGGGCGGACAGGTGCAAGTGGGGCCAGTGCGCGTCCTGCTAGAATAGCGGACCGCGTAAATCCAAACCACTGATGAAAACCAGTTTCCTCGACTTCGAGCAGCCGATTGCCGAGCTGGAGGCCAAGATCGAAGAACTTCGCTTTGTGCAGGACGATTCCGCCCTGGACATTTCGGAAGAGATCAAGCGTTTGCAAAAGAAGAGCGAGAAGCTCACCAGCGATATCTACTCAAAGCTCTCGGCTTGGCAGATATCCCAGGTGGCGCGCCATCCCCAGCGCCCCTACAGCCTCGATTACATCAACGGCCTGTTCACGGATTTTTCCGAGTTGCACGGCGACCGCGGGTTCGCCAATGATCGCGCCATCGTCGGCGGCATCGCCCGCTTCAACGGTGATCCGGTCATGGTGATCGGCCACCAGAAGGGACGCGACGTGAAGGAACGCCAGTTCCGCAACTTCGGCATGCCGCGTCCGGAGGGCTACCGCAAGGCCCTGCGCCTGATGCGTCTGGCGGAAAAATTCGGCCTGCCGGTGCTGACCTTCATCGACACCCCGGGCGCCTACCCGGGCATCGGGGCGGAAGAGCGCGGACAGAGCGAGGCCATTGCCCGCAATCTGTATGAAATGGCTAAGCTCAGAACCCCCATCATCTGCACCGTCATTGGCGAAGGCGGCTCAGGCGGCGCGCTGGCCATCGGCGTGGGCGACCGGACGCTGATCCTGCAATATTCCACCTATTCGGTCATCTCCCCCGAGGGTTGCGCCTCCATATTGTGGAAGAGCGCAGATAAAGCGCCGGAGGCCGCGGAAACCCTGGGCATCACCGCCCACCGGCTGCTGTCCCTGGGACTGGTGGACAAGGTGGTTGAGGAGCCTCTGGGCGGCGCGCATCGCAACTGGGACGGCATGTTCAGCAACCTGGGCCGGGCCTTGGCGGAAATTCTTGCGGAGGTTCGCAAACAGGCCCTCGACGGCGGACTGCTGATGGCCCGGCACCAGCGGCTGATGGCGCATGGCCGCTACAAGGAAGAGAACTAGCCCGCTGCCCGACAAGGTCAGGGCAACGCTCGCCCGCCACCTTGGCCCCAGGGCGCGCCTCAGGCTGGGTTTGTCGGGAGGCCTCGATTCCATGGTCCTGCTGCATGTGCTGGCCGGCTTGCGGCCCGAATATGTCGTCGCTGCACTGCATGTGCATCATGGCCTCAGCGCGCATGCGGATGAATGGGCAACGTTCTGCAGGCAAGCCTGTGCCCAGCTCGAAATTCCGCTGCAAGTGGTGCGGGTAAGGCTGGACCTGAACGCCGCCGAAGGAGTGGAAGCAGCCGCCCGCGGGGCACGCTACGAAGCTCTGGCCAAACCGGGAGCCGATGCCATCGTCACCGCCCATCATGCCGATGATCAGACCGAAACCGTGCTGTTCCAGCTGCTGCGCGGCGGTGGGCCGCGAGCCTTGGCAGCCATGCCCGAATCCCGCCCGCTGGCGCCGGGTCTGCTGCTGGTGCGGCCATTGCTGGCTTCCCTCCGCAGCGAACTGCAAGCTTATGCGCATCAGCACGGCTTGCGGTGGGTGGAAGACGACAGCAATATCGATCCGCGCTATACGCGCAACGCTTTGCGTCTCGATGTGATGCCGGCCATTGCCCGCCACCTGCCGAATTATCGCGAACACCTCATCAGCAGCGCCCAGCGCATGGCGGAGGCGGCGGATCTGCTGGACGATCTGGCAGAGCTGGATGGCGCCCAGGCGGGCCTGCCGGACAGTCTGGACTGCGCGATCCTCAAACGCCTGTCCGAATCCCGGGCGCGCAACTTGCTGGCGCACTATCTGCGCGAGCAGGGCGTGCCCCTGCCCAGCCCTGCCCATCTGACTGAGATGCTGCGCCAGTTGAAGGAAGCCCGCACCCGGCTGGCACTGCCGCTAGCCGATGGGCGAGTGCTGACGCGGGACAAAGGGCGGATCACAATCGGGCACCGTGATTTATCATAACGCTTGATGGAAAGTGGACTTACCGGAGTCGAGTATCACGCCCAGCGCCTGCTCAACCCCTATCGCGGGGTGGTGCATGTATTGCGTTACCAGTCTGCCGAGGCGGTGACCACCGATGGCATCCACTGGGACATCTATGTCGCCAATGACGAGCTGCTAAAAGGCCTGCCGCGACACAAGAAGATCCAGACCTCCGACATCCGCTACGGCAGCTGGTCGCGGGAAAAGGGACTCAAACGCGGCCCGCTTTATCCCTCCGAGGACTTCAAGCGCATGGAAGCGCAGGGCGCACTAGCCTTCGAGGCCCTGCTCCAATTGCATGAGCGCCTGCCGTTTCCACTGTGCGACTACCTCGAACTCTGGCTGCTGGACCAGGTCGGCCTGCCCCTGGTCCTGCTGACCAGCGTGCTGAACGAAGCCGAAATGGAACAGAACCCGACGCTGCATTGGCGCGCAGGCCATGTAGCGCAGGAACGTTTCGCCAGCGCCGTGGAGGGCGGGCCGCACGGCGCGGCGGACTGCCTCACCCGCTTTATCGCTGAACAGGCCGGAACGCCCCCGGTGGCGCAATGGTTTGAACGCCAGCCGGATGGCAGCGGCATCGGACTGACCGGCCATAACTTGCCGCTTTCCTACCAAGGGCGTGACCTCTTGCAGGAAGCCTTTCCCGCCGCGCTGATTTCCCCGGGCCGGGGCGAAGAAAGCCAGTGCCGCCTGGTTGAGGACTACGTGGCCTGGCAGGCACCTTGCCTTCTGATGCTGCCACTGCAAAAGGCGACTCGGGGAAATCTGGAAGTTCTCGCGCGGCGGCAGCCATTTGAAGTGCTTAAGCGCTGTCGGCTCTACCCGGAGGTCGTGGATCAAGCCCAGATCAACGCGGCCCGGGTGGAGGCGGCCCTATGCCGCCAGACTGCCCAAAGCGTTCAGGACAACAGCTTGTCGCCCTACTACATCGAGCTCAATCCGGTCGGTGGCGAATACAATTGAGGACTGCGTGCTCAAGCTGGTTTCTGCACCGAACGCCGGCAAGCCGGACTATTCTGACCGAGGCGGCGTGGGAATCGCTGCCCTTATCCGCAACTTGTTTTACCCCTGTACATTTAAGGAGGAACTTTGATCATGACCCGCGACAGATTTAAGCAATTCATAGCCTGGCTGCTGATTGCCAGCACCTGCAACCTGGCCCAGTTCGCACCCGCCAATGCGGCTATGGTCGCCACCGACCAGCTGGCCGGGGCGGCCCAGGTACAGGATGCACGTGACAAGTTGAAAGACTTCCTGGCCCGTGCCGATGTTCGTCGCCAGTTCGAGCAACTGGGCGTTGATCCGAGCGCTGCGCAAGCGCGCGCAGATGCTTTGACCGATGAGGAAATCCAGCGCGTGAGCGGCCAGATCAATCAACTGCCGGCGGGCGGCGACGTGCTCGGGGTCATCGTCTTCATCTTCGTGCTGCTGCTCATCACAGACATCCTTGGCCTGACCAAAATCTTCCCATTCACCCGGCCGATCCGTTAGCCCGGGGGAGACAGAGCCAGGCGCGCCGCCTGGCTTGTGTTGGCTTGTTGCTTGTGCGTGCCCCAGGCATCAAGGCCGTTGTAACGCCTTGATCGAAGCGGATTTCCGGGGCGTGCAAACGCACCTAGGCGAGCGCCAGCGGTGCCTCATCCATAAGTGCAATCTGCTCGCGCAATTCCAGGATCCGATCCTGCCAGTAGCGCTGGCTGTTGAACCAGGGGAAAGCGGCGGGAAAAGCCGGGTCGTCCCAGCGCCGCGCCAGCCAGGCAGAGTAGTGCAGCAGGCGCAACGTGCGCAGGGCTTCGAGCAGATGCAATTCGCGCGGATTGAAGTCGAAGAAATCCTCGTAGCCGGCCAGCACATCCCTGAACTGACGCGCCATGGTTTCTTGCTCGCCCGACAGCAGCATCCACAGATCCTGCAGCGTGGGTCCCATGCGGCTGTCATCGAAGTCAACGAAGTGCGGCCCGTCATCCGTCCACAGCACGTTGCCCATATGGCAGTCGCCGTGCAGGCGCTGGATGCGAATCTCGCCAGCCCGCTCAAGACAACGCTGCACGCCTTCCAGCGCCTGCTGTGAAACGCTCTCCCAGGCCGGCAGCAGATCGGGCGGCAGCCAGCGATTGGCCAACAGGTAATCGCGCGACTCGGTGCCAAATGTCTGAATGCTCAGCGCCGGACGGTGGACAAAGGGCTGCAGGCTCCCCACCGCATGAATGCGCCCGATGAAGCGCCCCATCCATTCCAGGGTGTCCGGGTCGTCCAGCTCCGGCGGACGACCGCCCTGGCGCGGATACACGGCAAAACGAAACCCGCCGAAACGGTGCAAAGTTGCGCTTCCTATTTCCAAAGGCGGAACCACAGGTATTTCGCGCTCTGCCAGCTCCAGCGTGAAAGCATGCTCTTCCAGTATCGCTGCATCGCTCCAGCGACCCGGCCGGTAGAACTTGGCCACCAGCGGCGGCCCGTCCTCCTGCCCAACTTGGTACACCCGGTTCTCGAAACTGTTTAGTGCCAGCAGCCTGCCATCGCAGGGCAGGTTCATGCTTTCCAGCGCGTCCAGCACAAGATCGGGCGAGAGCGTTGCGTAGGGAGGCGGGGTATGGTCTCGCATGGGCGGCATTGTAACGGGTGAATCATGGGGCGCCGTGCGGTAGTCTGTCTATAATTTGGAACCTGGATCGGGCTTGCCAGATCAAACCGCTGTCAAGCATTCCCGATGTCGCTCTCGACCCCAAGAGGAGATTCCCATGAAACTCTATTACTCCCCGGGCGCCTGTTCCATGGCGGTGCACATAGCCTTACGCGAAGCCGGTTACGAATTCGAGCTCGACAAGGTCGACCTGGGCGCAAAGCGGACCGCCGGCGGCGAGGATTACAACCAGGTCAACGCAAAGGGCTACGTGCCCGCACTGCGCTTGGACGACGGCCGGGTGCTGACCGAAGACGCAGTGCTGCTGCAATATGTCGCCGACCACAAACCGGAGGCGGGCCTGGCGCCGCCGCTGGGCAGCATGGAGCGCTACCGGCTGATGGAATGGCTAAATTTCATTTCCAGCGAAATCCACAAGACCTTGGGCGCGCTGTTCAACCCAAAAGTCACGCCCGAATGGCGCGACAACCAAGTCGCGCTGTTCGGCCGACGCGCCAACTGGCTGGTTGCACAATTGGGAAACAAGCCCTACCTGATGGGGGACAAATTCACGGTGGCGGATGCCTACCTGTTTACCGTGCTCCGCTGGTGCAAGCTGCACAAGGTCGACACGAGCAATTGGCCGGTACTGAATGACTACAGCGCGCGCATCGCGGCACGTCCGGCGGTAGTGGCGGCCATGCAGGCGGAAGGGCTGCTTGCAGGCTAGTTCGACTCATCGTCGAACTGGCCCAGCGGCCGTTTGAAGGTGAATTCAGCCGGCTTGACGATAAACTCGTGCGCCGAATCACCCACGCTGCCGGTGGGGATGGTAAACGGCAAGGCCACAATCGTCAGCGCGGTCCCGATGACCGTCGTTACCAGCCCCAATGGGCGCATGACGACGATGTCCACCAACATGTCCGTACCCTTGTCGCCGCTCACCGTATTCGGGTCGTCCGCTGTTGCAGGGAGAGGCGCTATGGCCAGCGTGAGTGCAATCAGGGCGGCTCTGAGTCTTGTTCCCATGGTCACTGATTCCCGGCCTCGTACTGCGACAAGGTGACTCCGGCGGAGGCCAGATAATCGCGCAGATGGCGAATCTCCTGCTTGGTGCAGGTGTTGCTCTGGTGCGGGCGGTGCAAGAATCCCTCGATTCCGTTTAGTACCACGCGGAAACTGGCGCCGTGGTGCGGCTCCACTGTCGCTCCCAAGTGCGTCAGCAGGGATTCGACCTCACGCCAGTGGATATTGCTGCTGGCCGGACCCTCGAAAATGGCGTGGAGCAGGTTGTCATGCTTATGACTCATGGCTTGCAGCCCCCATGGATACCCGACATATGATCAGAATACGGCATAAGTTCGGTCCGCGCGAGGGCGCACAGGTGCGCGAGTTTGCATGTACTTGGCGGAACCGGGCCATGTGCAGCCAGGCCTCTGCGCAGTTGCATCCGCCCCGCCTAGCCAGCACAATGTTGCAGAGCCCAGGCGCGGCCAACCGGCGGCAATTCCGGCTGGCGCATATGCGACATGAACGTGGACAGGCACTATGAGCATGACAAGCACAGAGCGATTTGAAACCGTGATCGAATACCGCCAGGCATTTGATCGCTTGCTGGCTGCCACCCGCCTACATCTGCGCATTTACGACCAGGACTTGCGTGAATTGGCGCTGGATACCCCTGCGCGCATTGACGCGCTTCGCAGCCTGTGTCTTTCCGGGCCGGGCCGGCGCATTGAGATCCTGCTGCGCAACTGGGACTCGGTGCGCGATCACCAGCCGCGTCTAATGGGGCTGCTGCAACACTTCAGTCACGCGCTCGAAATCCGTCAGGAAGAATCTGTCGATCAAGCCCCCATGGACGCGTATGTCTTGGGTGATGACCGGCTGATACTGACAAGGCCCCACCGCGACAGCGCACGCAGCCTGCTGCATCTTGATGACCCGCTGGCGTGCCGGGCCCACATACAAACCTTCAGTCAGTTCTGGGAGCGATCCGAGGGGCCGCTCGCCTCACGCCCTCTGGGCTTGTAGGCCGAATTCGTTTCTTGCGCTTACAGACGGGCTCTGGACCTGCCCTGAATGCCTGAAGATTACTGTGCGCTGAAGATTGTCTGGGGGAACAGAGGCGTCCCGGTGAGGCGGATCCATGAACGCTGCGGATTGCAGTAACACGCGCGCTGGCGCTCAAACAGCAGGCTTTCATAGCGTGCCTTGAGGGCATCCCGAGCGTCGGCGCTGGAGGCGCTGCTCAGGGCCGCCTGGTAGGCGCGGCACTCGTGCTCCAGCAACAGGGCAGGACAGGCAATCTGCCCAGCGCCTGCCTCGGCCGCACTGGTCGGAATGGCCATGGCATTAGGCGCCAGCAGAAGCAGCGGTAGGCCATAACGCAGCACGGCACCGACCAGTCGGGCTGTGGTGCTGCCGCCGGCGCGGCCAGCCATTGAGGGTTCGATAGTTGCCAAGTTCAAATGGTCCTTATGCATGATCCTGCTCTTCTTCATCTTGATCTTGCGCCCACCGACTCATGGCTCACCAGACGGTGTGAATGCCCTGCGGTCGCTTTGCACCACCCGGGCGATGGGCATTGCTCCAATGACAGCAATGCTGGGATGGATAGTAAGACATGGGCCACGACGAAACAATCATCCGCTGACTCAAATCTGATAAATGATTCTTTAGTTGGCGCGACCCAGCCGGATGGCGTCACGACAACGCTTCAAGCCAGGAGAGCTCGGCTTCAGCAAAGCCGCTTTTGCGGCGGGCCTCCAGGTTGAAGGGGGGCTTGAGCGGTGGTGCGTCATAGTCCTTCAACAATTGCCGGAAGGTTTGCACCGGTTCGAGACCCCGCTCCCCGCACAGGTGAAAATACCAGCGACTGCCGATTGCCACATGACCGATTTCGTCGCGTTCGATGATGGCCAGGATGTCAACCGCGGCCTGGTCGCCCGCCGCGCGTAGCCTCCCCATGATGGCCGGCGTCGCATCCAGGCCACGCGCTTCCAGCACCCGCGGAACCAGCGCCATGCGCACCAAGGGATCGTGGGCAGTCTTCTGCGCCATTTCCCACAAACCGTTATGGGCCGGGAAATCCCCGTAGCCATGGCCGAGGGTGTGCAAATGTCCGCGCAGCAATTGAAAATGCTGGGCCTCTTCGGCCGCCACTTTCAGCCAATCACCGTAAAAAGCTGGGGGCATGCCGCGAAAGCGATAGACCGCGTCCAGCGCCAAGTTGATGGCGTTGAATTCGATATGGGTCAGGGCATGAATCAACGCTGCCCGTCCAACCGGCGTGGTCATTTTGCGGCGCGGCGCCTGCAAAGGCGGCACTAGTTCCGGCTGCGGTGGCCGGCCCGGTTTGGAAATGATTTGGACCGGCCACGCTGCATCATCGGCCACTGCTCCCCTTTGCCACGCGGCACAGAGATCATGGGCCAGACGCGCCTTGATCCCTGGGTCTGTGCTCATCAGGGCATGCCATGCGGCTTCGAATAGACCCGTCAAAACAAGGTCCTCTGCGCTGCGGGAGGGCGAAATAAGTCGAGCTTGTGAGACGGCATGCCCTGGTCCAGGCCATAACGCGCTTTGGCAAGCCGAAAGCGCTTAGCCAGCAGCTCGGCAAACGGGCCCGAGCCGGACATGCGCGAACCGAACTGAGGGTCATTTTCCCTGCCATCGCGACTTTGGCGAATCAGGCTCATCACGTGCTCGGCCTTGAGCGGGTAGTGGGTCTGAAGCCATTCGGTAAACAGGGCTTTCAATTCGTGCGGCAGGCGCAGAAACACATAGCCCGCGCTGCGGGCGCCGGCCTCGGATGCGTGTGCCAGAATCTGCTCCATGTCCTTGTCAGTCAATGCCGGGATGACCGGCGCGACCATGACGCCAACAGGAATGCCCGCCTGGTTCAGATTGCGAATCACCTCAAGCCGCCTCTGCGGCGCTGCAGCGCGGGGTTCAAGCTTTCTTGCCAATTCCCGGTCCAATGTCGTGATGGTTACGAAAGCATGGACCAGGCCTTGTTCAGCCAGGGGCGCGAGCAGATCGAGATCCCGCTCCACCAGGGCGGACTTGGTCACGAAGCTGAACGGATGCCGCGCCTCGGCCAACACTTCAAGCAATTCGCGGGTGATCCGCCAATCGCGCTCGATGGGCTGATAAAGATCGGTGTTGCTGCCGAGCGCAATGGGACTTGGCCGATAGCCGGGCTTGCACAATTCCGTGCGCAGCAAGACCGCCGCACCCGGTTTTGCGACAAGCCGGGTTTCAAAATCCAGACCCGGAGACAAGTCCAGATAGGCATGGCTTGGACGCGCATAACAGTACACACAGCCATGCTCGCAACCCCGGTAAGGATTGAGGGAGACCTCGAAGGGGATATCGGGGGAATCATTGCGGCTGAGGATGGACCTGGCCTGTTCGACCCGGACCGCGGTCGGCGGCCTGCCCTCTTCTTCCAGAGTCGGCGTCCAGCCGTCATCCTCCGCTTGGCGCAGCGTGGACTCGAACCGTCCCGGCAAGTTGGAGGGGGCGCCCCGGCCCTTGTACGTTGCCATCCCTTCATTGTACGAGCGGGGTAGAATCTTTCCATGCTGCGTCCCCGTGCAGCACGGACTGCATCGGCATGAACGACTGGCAACACCTCCTGGAAGAACTCATCGAACAGCGGAAACCGCGCCGGATCCTGGTAAGCGGGCTTAGCCTGGCCGCCTGGGCAGACAACTGGTCGTTCAGCTTCCGAGCTCAAAGGGTTGCCGAGCCGCCGGCGGACCTGGCTCTGCTCAGTCTGCCGGAGCTGCCCCTGGAGGAAATTTCCCGAGCGCGGGACCGCTGTCCCTGTGTCGTCGTGCTGACAGAATCCTGTGCGGGCGCGGACTTCAACACCTTTCTGGCGCTGGGCCTTGAACGGCTTTACGAATCAGCCGACGGGGCGATACACCTCTACCGACACGACATCGCCACCTATAAGGCCGTCCCCGACTGGCTGAACGCGAAATATTGGGCCCATCCGGAGAGATGGGAGCCATAAGCGCTTTTCACGCTTCATTCACCCAGGTAGGTAATCACCTCGGCGCGCGCCCGCCGGCGCCGCGCTCTCTGCGCGTCCGCGCAGTGGCCCAGGGCCAGCACCAGTGCCGGCTTCTCGCCCGCCGGCAGATTCAACACCGCAGCGAGTATCTGTTCGTCGAAGCCGCCAATGGGACAGGTGGCGAGTTGTTGATGAACCGCTTCCAACATCATGAAGGCCGCGGCGATCTGGCACTGGCCCATTGCCCACTGGGCAATATCGACAGAATCATGAAATTCCCGGTAGGTCTCCATGACTGGGGCCGGGTCACTGTCGCCCGCTTCCGCTTCGAGCTGTCTCTTCACGAAGCTGCTGCCGGGGCGCAAGGCTTCAAGCAAAGCAACCAATATAATCAACGCCGGTGCAGTAGCGGCGGGAGGTTGACTGAAGCAGGCCTCGGCCACCTGTTCGCGCAGTATGGTTTCCTGCACCACCAAGAATCGCCAGGGCTCCAGGCCGAAGCCTGACGGGGCCAGGCGTCCCGCCTCAAGCACGGCGCGGAGCGATTCATACTGCACCTCGTGCGGGGTAAAACGACGACAGGCGTGACGCGCGGAAATTTCGATCATGCAATCTGTGCTCATGGCTGCCTCATTCCGTTACACTTTCGATATTGGTTAAAGCTTGACGACATGAAAACCGCTGAATTTTCCCCGCACAACGACTTGGAACAGCAGCTTGCCGACGTCCACGCCGGCATCCTGGAGGTGGAAGACTTTGTAGCCCGCCTGTTGAACGAGCAGATCTTCATGCCGGTCAAGGATGAGAAGCACGCCATCGCCGGGTTCCAGCGCTCCACCCAGGCCGAACCGCTGATCCTGGAAGATGAAGACGGCACCAAGGTCGTCGTGGTGTTCACCAGCCCGGAACGGGCCAAGCCCTTTCTGGAATCTTACCCAAATTACAAGGGTGGAATACTGACGGAATTCTCCTGGCTGCTGAAAAAAATCGGGGGCGGCTTTCCCATTGCACTCAATCCCGGCTGGGAGATCGGCCTGGATTTCGACGCCGAGATGGTCGCCAGCCTGATCGCCTCCATGCCTCCCGAACACAGCAACTGAATCATGCTGGATCCCGCTGTTCGCTCGGCCCTGGAGGAGGCTCTGGGCGCCGACCGGGTATTCACCGACGATCCTACCCTGGAGCTCTACAGCGCCGATGAAACGCCGCGCCAGGTGGTGCCGGCAGCTGTGGTCTTCCCTGCCAGCCATGGGCAAGTTATGGATTTGGTGCATGTCGCCCATTCCCATCGCCTTGCCCTCGTGGCCAGGGGCGCCGGCTCGGGCAACGTCGGCGGTGCCTTGCCAGTGGCAAACGGTGCCGTCGTGAGCTTCGAGTGCATGACCCGCATTGTCGAATTCGACCCGGCCAACCGCCTGATGGTGGTGCAGCCCGGCGTGGTCACCGAGCACATTGACCAGTTGGCCCGCAGCCGGGGTTTGTTCTATCCGCCCGATCCGGGCAGTGGCCCGTATTGCCGCATCGGCGGCAACCTGGCGATGAACGCGGCCGGCCCGCGCGCGGTGAAATATGGTGTGACCCGCGACTACGTGCTGGGCCTGCGCGCGGTGACCGGCGATGGGCGGGAGATCCGTACCGGTTGCCGCACCACCAAAGGGGTCACCGGCTACGACTTAACCCGGCTGCTGATCGGCTCCGAAGGCACGCTCGCGCTAATCACCGAAGCCACGCTCAAACTGCTGCCTGCGCCCGAAGCAACCACCACGCTGCGGCTGTGCTTCAGCGGC
>DASQBT010000194.1:0-2546 GCA_035635075.1 Thiobacillaceae bacterium
TGCGCAACCTCAACCGGCGCGTAGCTGAAGCGCGCGCAGTTCCAAGCTACGCACCGACGCCACGGCGCAACAACGACAGCGATTTTCGCATCGGCCAAAGCGTTGCCCACGCCAAGTTCGGCGCCGGGGTGATTCTGGACGTGGAAGGCCGTGGCGCGGAAGCCCGGGTGCAGGTGAAATTCCGCGACGTGGGAGTCAAGTGGCTGGCGCTGGCCTACGCCAAGTTGACGCCGGGCTGATTCCCTTCCCAAGCCAGGCGCTCACTTTGTCGCCATCCTCGCTCGCTCCTCGCTGTACTGACCGGTACTATCTCGTCGCTCACTCGTCAGCTTCGCGCGATCATCCTGATTGAGAAAGGGAATGCTCGCGCTGCACGGCAAAAATATCCTGGTAGGCGGTGTAGAGGGAACCCATTAGGATGGGTCCCGCCACCAGCATGCCCAGCAACATGGGAATCAGCGCGGCCACCAGCAGAATGGGTATCAACACCACGCCATAGACCAGCAGCGGGAGCCAGTTGCGCCAACAGGCCTTGATGCTGATGCCAAGCGCCTGCAAGGGCAGGGCATTGCCAAACAGCACCAGGGGGGGCGCCAGCCAGGTGGCCATCACCAGCGGAGTCAGCAGCGTCAGGCCAACGAGCAGGGCGGTGGCGCCCTGTTCAAGGAGGGGCATCAGTTTTTCCGCGTCGTTTTGTTGGGCTGCGTCCATGATCGCCTTGGAATCCAGGCCCAACAATTCCATGATCTTGCCAATGACGAGCGCGCAAGCGAGATAGATCGCCCCCACAGTTGCCAGGGGCAAGGGCCGGCTGACAAAGCCGGTGAAAAGCTGCGGCAATTCCAGTTCTTCATTCCGATCCAGGGCGCGAAACGCGGCCATGAAGCCGGCTACCACAAGGGGCGTGAGAATGTCTGTGAGGCCCGCGCCGGCAATGGGGATCAGGCTGATCGCCAGCAAGGCCCCCATGAACAGACCGAAGGCGGCGGCCAACAGCAAGGGATTCTTGCGAAACAGCCTGAATGCATCCGTGACCCAGCGCAAACCGGCGGCGGCTGGCAGTTTGCGCGGCAGCTCTTCGTTTACGGCCATAGTGCGTGCAATTGATCGTGGTGTTCAACCCGGCTTTGCAGAATGCGCGCAAAGTGTTCCGGGTCTTTCGCATGGGTCAGTTCCCCGGTTCGCGGGAAATGCAGGTCGTAGAGGCGCGACAGCCAGAAGCGCAATGCGGCGCGGCGCAGCATGGTGGGCCAGGCGTCTTGTTCCGGCGCGCTCAAGGGACGGCGCGCGTGATAAGCAGCGAGCAGCGCCAGGCAGCGAGACTGATCCAGTCCACCGTCGGCGACAATGCACCAGTCGTTCACCGCAATCGCCACGTCATAGAGTTGGACATCGTGGCAGGCAAAATAGAAGTCGATGACGCCGCCCAAAGTGTCGCCGTCGAACAGGACGTTGTCGCGGAACAGGTCGGCATGAACCACGCTTTGCGGAAGATCGGCAAATGCGTGGCGGGATTGAAAGCGCATTTCTTCGTCCAGCAGCGCGGCTCTTTGCAGCGACAGGTGGTGCCTGACCTTTGACGCGGTCTCCTCGCGCCACCGGGTGCCGCGCGGGTTGGGCATGGAATGGGCGTAGGTGCGGCCGCTCAGGTGCAAGTCGGCCAGCACTTCGCCGACCTGGGCGCACTGGGCGCTGGTCGGGCTGTTTACTTGTGCGCCGGGCAAGCGGCTGACGATTACGGCAGGCTTGCCGTTCAAGCGCCCCACCATGCGATCGTTGAGATCCGCCACCGGCCGCGGGCAGGGCACGCCATGATTGGAAAGATGGGCCATCAGGCCGACAAAGAAGGGCAGTTCCCGTTCGGAGAGTTTCTCAAACAGGGTAAGCACATAGCGGCCATGAGCGGTGGTGAGAAAGTAATTGGTGTTCTCGATGCCGTCGGAAATGCCTTTCAGCTCAAGAAGATCGCCCAGCACATAATTTTTCAGCCAAGCCCGGGCCTCATCGGAGCTGACCGTGGTGAATACGGACATGAATTAACCTAATCGGCAGGTTGTTGACCAGATAGGCACAGAGACAAGGAAATCATGGGTTTTCTGCCTGCCATTCCCCCCTGGGTGAAGGTTGTGCTGTGATCCTTGCCGTCGATTTTCAACGCTGTGTCCCTGTGGTTAGGGTTGAGGAAGGCGTAGAGATGCGTAGGTTTGCCCGATCCGCGCGCCAACCCCTCAGAACGTGTGTATCACCCACTGCGGCACGGCCATAGGCGACACCGGGCCTTCGTAGCGCACAAATTTTCCGTTGCCAATGTTGTCCACCAAATAATAGGGCTTGCCCTTGGGGGGGATGATTTTGACCATGTAGAGCTTGCCATGCAGACGGTATTCTTCCTCTCGATGCGTGCCCATGTTGCGTATGGTGATCTGCGGCTCGGCAATATCGTTGGCTGTCGGCGGGCCATCCGGCACCGGTTGCGCGTCGGGTGGCGGGCCCTTGGCATCGGCGGCGAGCGCAACCAGAGGCAGGGCCAGAACCAGGGCCAGCAG
>DASQBT010000195.1:0-4578 GCA_035635075.1 Thiobacillaceae bacterium
TGCTTCCTTGGCGCCGTGCTCGCCTTTGCAAGAAATGAAGTCGTCGTAGGCGATGGTCTGGGCGCGGATAAAGCCGCGCTCGAAATCGGTGTGGATGACGCCCGCCGCCCTGGGTGCGGTGTCGCCCTTGTGGATGGTCCAGGCGCGCACTTCCTTGACCCCGGCGGTGAAATAGGTTTGCAGCCCCAACAGATCGTAGGTCGCGCGGATCAACCGGTTGAGGCCGGGCTCGTCCCAGCCCAGCTCCTTGAGATATTCCGTCCGTTCCTCAGGCGTCAGCTCCTGCAATTCGGCTTCCAGGGCGGCGCACACGGGAACCACAGGGGCATCTTCCTCAGCCGCGCGCGCACGCAAAGTGTCGAGCAGCGGATTGTCGTGAAAGCCATCCTCGTCAACGTTGGCGATATAAAGAACCGGCTTGGCGGTAAGGAGGAACAGCGGCTTAAGCAGCGCGGCCTGTTCCTCGTCGAGCCCCCCGGCACGGGCCGGTTTGCCCTCATTGAGATAGGCGGTCACTTTCTCCAGCACGGCGACCAGCTTCTGTGCCTCCTTGTCGCCCGCGCGGGCGGTCTTGACGGCGCGCGCCATGGCTTTTTCGACCGTGCCCAGGTCGGCCAGTGCCAGTTCGGTGTTGATGGTCTCCAGATCGGACAAGGGATCGACCGCGCCCGCCACGTGAATGACGTTTTCGTTATGGAAGCAGCGCACCACATGGGCCACGGCATCCGTCTCGCGGATGTTGGCGAGAAACTGGTTGCCCAGGCCCTCGCCCTTGCTGGCGCCGGCCACCAGCCCGGCAATATCGACAAATTCGACGATGGCGGGCACCACGCGCTCGGGTTTGACGATGGCAGCCAGCTTGCCGATGCGCGGATCCGGCACTTCCACGATGCCGGTGTTCGGCTCGATGGTGCAGAAGGGGTAATTTTCCGCCGCGATGCCCGCCTGGGTTAGCGCGTTGAACAGGGTGGACTTACCCACGTTGGGCAAACCGACGATGCCGCATTTCAAGCTCATTCTTGTGCCTTCGTGTGTAGGCGCCGCATGGCGGCAGGAAAATCTCCCCGCAGCAGCGCCGGCAATTCATCCAGACTGCGGGCCAGAGCAATATCAAGTGCTTCACGTTCGTGCGGCCGGGGCCGATGCAGGACAAAATCGACCACGTCCTGCGCCACTCCCAGGCTGCGTGGATGGCCAATGCCCAGGCGCAGCCGCCAGAAGTCCCCGCTGCCCAATTGCGCGGCCAGGTCTTTCAGCCCGTTATGGCCACCGTTGCCGCCGCCCTGTTTGAGCCGGATCTCGCCGGGCAGCAGGTCCAGTTCGTCATGCACTACCAGAATTTCTTCCGGGCTGATTTTGTAGAACCGGGCCAGCGTTGCCACGGCCTGGCCAGAACGGTTCATGAATGTAAGCGGTTTGAGCAGCCAAACATCCCCGCCCTCGGCCCGGACACGGGCGGCCTCGCCAAAAAAGCGCGATTCGGGGACCAGGCTTGCGCCCAGCTGGCGGGCGCAAGCGTCCACAAACCAAAACCCGGCGTTGTGCCGGGTTTCGGAATACTCGGGGCCAGGATTGCCCAGCCCCGCGATCAGGCGCAATGCCGCCACCGGCAGGGCCAGCGTAGTCGCAGCGGCGATCAGGCAGCCGGGGGCTCGCCGGCAGGCGCCGCTGCCTCGGCAGCGGGAGTCTCTTCAGCACCCACTTTGGGCGGGGTGATCACGGCCACCACCGGGTTCTCCGCTTTGAGGTGGGCAACCGGCTCGACTCCCTCCCCTAGCTTGAGGTCATTGACGTGGATGGACTGACCGAGTTGCATTTCCCCCAGATTCACTTCGATAAACTCGGGCAGGTTGCCGGGCAGACACTCCACGTCCAGTTCGGTAATCACGTGGCTGACCAAGCCATGGCCCAGCTTCACCCCGGGAGCGGTGTCCTGGTTGATGAAATGCAGCGGCACCTTGATGTGTATTTTGTGGCCCTTGTCCACGCGCTGAAAATCCGCATGCAGTATTTGCTGCTTGAAGGGGTGCCATTGCAGGTCCCGCAGCAGCGCCATTTGGTCCTCCCCATCCAGTTTCATGGAAAGGATGGAGGAATGGAACGCTTCGTGACGCACTTGCAGAAACAGATCCTTGTGATCAAGCACGATGCTCTCGGCAGGCTTGTCGCCGCCGTACAGCACGCCCGGCACCAGACCCGCGCGACGCAGGCGGCGGCTCGCACCCGATCCTTGCACGTCACGTTTTTTTGCGTTGACTTCGATTTGCATATGTTTTCCTTAGAACTAACCCTTCCGCGACCAGAAGGCTGGAAGCCTGTTACAAGAAATGCCCCGCCCGCTTCCAGGTGGCAGTGCAATGGTGCGTTCACTCGATGAAGAGTGAGCTCACTGAATCCTCGTTGCTGATGCGGCGTATGGTTTCCGCCAGTAAACCGGCCACTGACAGTTGGCGAATCTTGGTGCACATCCTGCCGTCTTCGCTCAGCGGGATGGTATCGGTGACCACCAGCTCATCCAGGGCCGAACCATGGACGCGCTGAACGGCGCTGCCGGACAGCACGGCGTGGGTACAGTAGGCCACGACCTGCGACGCGCCGTGATCCTTCAACGCCTCCGCGGCCTCGCACAGCGTATTGGCGGTATCTACCAGATCGTCCATGATGATGCAGGTGCGTTCCCGCACATCACCGATGATGTTCATCACCTTCGCCACATTGGGCTTGGGCCGACGCTTATCGATGATCGCCAGGTCGCATTCCAGCCGCTTGGCGATCGCGCGTGCCCGCACCACGCCGCCTACATCGGGCGATACCACCAGCAGGTTCTGGTGATCATGTCTCCAGATGTCCCCCAGCAGAATCGGGCTGGAGTAGACGTTGTCCACCGGTATGTCGAAGAACCCCTGGATCTGGTCGGAGTGCAGGTCCATGGTCAGCATCCGGTCCACACCCACGCCCTGCAGCATGTTGGCGACCACCTTGGCGGTAATCGGCACCCGTGCCGAGCGGGTGCGGCGATCCTGGCGAGCATAGCCAAAATAAGGGATCGCCGCAGTAATCCTCCCGGCGGAAGCGCGCCGCAGCGCATCCACCATCACCATGATTTCCATCAGGGTGTCGTTGGTGGGCATGCAGGTGGACTGCAGCACAAATACATCGTGGCCGCGCACGTTTTCCAGAATCTCAACCGCCACTTCGCCATCCGAAAAACGCCCGACCGATGCCCGTCCCAGATGCAAATTTAGGTGGCGCACCACGTCCCCCGCAAGTTGCGGATGGGCGTTGCCGGTAAATACCGTTAGATTGTTGAAGGCCACGGTCTACTCCGAGCACGACAAAGCGGATGCGGTGATTCCATGTCCGTTTCCCTTACCCCAGCCCTTCTCGCGCACGGATGAGGACGATTGTGCCGCCTCAAGGCGCCTGCATTAATGAAATAGCCGCGGTGTTGCGGCTATTTCGCGCTAAGTTTTTTGGCAGGGGAGGCAGGGATCGAACCTGCGAATGTCGGAATCAAAATCCGATGCCTTACCACTTGGCGACTCCCCTACGAAACGGCGCTCATCATGCTACCGCCTCAAGCTGCCAGATCATACAGGGGGTGCCTGTCCAAACCGGCCGCAATAAACCCTTGCATATCCGCCGGCAGGCTGTCCAGAATCCGTTGCGCCGCGGCCTGATCCGGCACCGCCAGAAACACACAGGCTCCGGACCCCGTCATGCGAGCATCGCCCCAAGCGCCGAGCCAATCCAGACAGCGCCCAACGACCGGGCTGCGCGAGCGCACAACCGGCTCCAGATCGTTGTGGCCGAGTCCGACAGAAAAGTCCGCTATTGTGATGGGTGGTGTGTTTCGTGTCAATTCCGCAGCAGCGAAAACTTCTGCAGTGGAGACCTGCACAGCCGGCGTCAAGACCACGTACCAGGCTGGCGGCAGGGTCAGCAAGCTGAGCTTCTCCCCAACGCCTTCGGCGAACGCGCATTGACCGAAAACGAAGGCCGGCACATCCGCCCCCAGGCACAGGGCCAATTCCTCCAGCCTGCGGCGCGGCAAATCGAGGCCCCAGAGACGATTCAGCGCCAACAGCACCGTTGCCGCGTCGGAGCTTCCCCCACCCAGTCCGCCTCCCTGAGGCAGGCGCTTTTCCAGGCGAATCTCGACCCCCAGCCCTGTCCCGGCTGCAGCTTGCAGGAGGCGGGCGGCGCGGATAGTCAAGTCCCGATCCTCGGTTACGCCGGGCAGATCATGGCATCGGACAATCCGCCCATCCTTGCGAAGCGCCAGATGCACCACATCGCCATAGTCGATAAAGCGAAAAACGGTCTGCAGCAGGTGATAGCCATCCGCGCGGCGCCCCACCACATGCAAAAACAGATTCAGTTTGGCAGGCGCGGGATACGGGTCCATCTAAGGCACCTCTGAAACAGCCCCGCATGGGCCGCGCAGGGGCTTGGCGGGATGAGATGCACGAAGCGCCGCGCAGGTCGTAGTCATTCTACGATGCCAAGCGGCGCGACACAGCAGATCGCCCGCCAAGCCCCTGCCCTCCGGGTTTGCACGAAAAATGCCCATCTGCG
>DASQBT010000196.1:0-2275 GCA_035635075.1 Thiobacillaceae bacterium
AGGGGGAAATGCTGGGCTGGATGCGCGGCACCGCCCGGCTGGGCATCACTCTCGCGGTATACATGATCGTGCTGATGATCGTGGTGATGGGCGGCCGGGTCATTCCCAGCTTCACCGACAACAAACTGCGCACCCAGGCCAGGCGCTGGAAGGCGGTGGAATGGCTGGCCCCGGCAAGCACTTTGGCAGTGCTGGCGGCGGCACTGGCAGACCCGCTTGCTCCTTTGACCGGCCTGCTGGCGGCGCTTGCAGCACTCGTGCACGGCGTGCGTCTGGCTGGCTGGCACACCCGCAAGCTGTGGTCGGTGGCGCTCCTATGGGTGCTGCATCTGGGCTATTGCTGGATCGTGTTGGGCTTTGCCCTGGTGACTCTATCGACCGTTGGCTGGGTAGCGACCTCTCTCGCCTTGCATGCGTTTACCGTCGGGGCGATAGGAACACTCACCTTGGGCATGATGGCACGGGTATCGCTCGGCCACACCGGTCGCATGTTGGAGCCGGCAAGAATCATCAGCGTGGCCTTTGCTCTGATTGGCCTTGCGGCGCTGGTTCGGGTGGCCGGGCCGCTGGCCTTTCCCCAGGCCTATGGCGCGACGATTGCGCTCAGCGGCTCGCTCTGGATATTGGCGTTCGGCGTTTTCGCGCTGGTTTATCTGCCTGTCCTGATACGGCCCCGTGTGGATGGAAAAGAGGGCTGAGAGCCTCCGTTGAACGCGGCTGCCGGCAGCGCGCAACCATGTTCGCCTGCTGCATGGAAGTGGGGCGGCCTCTGCTGCCCTTAACCCGGAAAGAACTCTGATCACCCAGCCCGGTCTCAATTAACAAGGCTGTCCGGCCAGACCGCGTCGGGGCTGCTTGTAAATATATCACCATATGATATATATTATTTCGGGCAGGAATGTTTTCTGGCCAGTTACGCCTGAAGAGGCGTGTGATGGTATGCGTCCGTTGTCATCGCAGCCAAGAAAGAGGAGGTCACCATGTCTATACCGCAACTGGGCAAGCTGTTCGTCTCACCGCATGAAGGATGGGATGAACTGGTCCGTATCCACCCTTCCGTATTCAAGCTGTTCGGCCTGCTGGTCGTGCCCTTGTCGGTGATCCCGCCGCTGATGCTCGAATATGCAGGGCGCCACTATGGCGCCGTGCTGTTCCCGGCTGCCTCGCCTCAGACGTGGGGTATCGCGGCATTGTTCTTTCTTGTCGCCGAACTGCTGACGGTTCCGCTCATGGCTTGGGGAATCAAGGCGGTGGCCAACAGCCGGGGCATCCGGAGCAGCTACCTTGATGCCTTTACGCTCGCCTCCATCGCGCCTGTTCCACTCTGGGTATCGGCCCTGGCGCTTTTCTCGAGCAACATTGTCCTGATCGCGGGCGTTGTCGGCTTGGGACTGGTTGGTTCCGTGTTGCTGATTTTTCGCGGCGTGGAGGGAATGCTGGGCGTTAAAGAGGACGTGGTGGCATTCGACTTGGCCTATATCGTCACTGCGCTGGGACTTATCGCCTGGGTACTGCTGATCATGCTGGGCCTGGTCCCGGCCGTCAGCTGACCAGGCAAACAACGACGCTTCGTATCGTCCGCCAGGCAGCAGAAACTGGCGGGTCTTTTTGTTGGGGAGAAAATATTGGAACTAGCTACGGCATTACCTCGCATAGACGAAGAAGGTTATATCGTCGAACCGGGTGAATGGAATGAAGCTCTCGCCGAGCACTTTGCCCGGATCGAGAATATCAAACTCACGCCCGAGCACTGGGATGTCATCCATTTCATGCGCCGTTATTACGAGGAACATCAGGTGGCGCCGGATGCGCGTTTTGTGATCAAGCATCTGGCCGCAAAGGCGGGAAGCGCGGCACGCAATGAGCTGTTTCGGTTGTTTCCCTATGGCTACGTCAAGCAGGCCTGCAAGATCGCCGGCATGAAGCGTCCGCGGGCCTGGAGTACGGGTTAAGAAACAACTAAGATAATGGGCACGGCCGGCGGGGAGCGCGGCCTGGCCATATCTTCCGGGAAACTCACCGGGGGCCGCTTGGCCGTTTCATCCGAGATGAGATCGAAACGGACCGGCTGGCCCATATCTGCACCCTTATATCCGACCGGATGATGAGAATAAAGTGGCGCCATCCTCTTGGCACCGTTGCCTGCCTGTGCCCGCCAGGCCGGCTGCCATTCCCCATTTCCTGATGCAGCCCACGCCATGAATGCCAGAGATTTCGCTCGTTCTATCAATATTAGTGTGGTTGACGTGCTGAAGTCTTTCGCACGCCGGTTCTT
>DASQBT010000197.1:0-22767 GCA_035635075.1 Thiobacillaceae bacterium
CTCGCCAGCCATCGTGCGACTGCGGAAGCACTGGCACTGAGCGGCGACTTGCGGTCGGCGATCGAGCAGCTCAATCTGGGGCTTAAGGCCGGTGACGGCGACTTCTATGACATGTCCTCCACCGAAGCCCGGCGCAAGGAATGGCAAGCGATTCTGGCAGAACAGGCCAAGAAGTAACCCTCCTGCTGGTATTAATTTACCGCCAAATATAGGCCGGAAATTCGCGTTTCGCCCTTGCTTCCACAATTCCACCTGCTCTATGCTTGCGCCTTCCAGAATATTTGGATGGACGAAACCTTGAATAGGGTGGCCGGGCGCTAATTTCCGCAGGCCCCAATACCTGCACACCACGTTAATTACGGAGGATGACTATGCGGATGTTCGTTAAGTTTGTGACCACTGCCCTGCTTGGAACGGCTGTTTTGACAGGCTCCGCTCTGGCTGCCGATGCGCCGAAAGAGTTAACCGGCAAGGAGCTGGCCTTTGACAAGTCCAAGGGCAACTGTCTGGCCTGCCACGGCATGCCCACCGTGCCGGATGCAGAGGCAACAGGCCTGTATGGGCCGCCGCTGATTGCCATGAGTGCCCGCTTTCCCGACAAGGCAAAGCTGCGCGCCCAGATTTTTGATGCCACGGTCGCCAACCCCAACACTTCGATGCCACCGTTCGGGAGACACAAAATCCTGACGGAACAGGAAATCGACAAAATTACTGATTTCATTTACGGTCTTTAAGGAGAAACCAATGAACGCTCTTCGGAGAAATGTACTAAAAGGCGCCACTGGCGCCAGCGCCGTGGTTGTTGCCGTGGCCGCCGGCCTGCTCAAGCCTACGCAGGTTCTGGCCGACTGGAACAAAGCCGCGTTTGAAGCCAAGAATGTCGGGGACGCCATGAAAGGTATGGGTGTATCTGGCCCGGCGGACTCAAAGGACATCAGCATCAAGGCCCCGGATATCGCCGAGAACGGCGCCGTGGTTCCCGTTGAAATATCCAGCGCCATTCCCGGCACGACCAGCATCGCCATTTTTGCGGAAAAGAACGCCACCCCGCTGCTTGCTGATTTTAAATTGCTCGACGGCACCCAAGGTTATATATCGACCCGAATCAAGATGGGAGCAACAGCTCTGGTGCGCGCTGTCGTGACCGCCGGCGGAAAATCCTACACGGCCGCGAAGGAAGTCAAAGTCACCATTGGCGGCTGCGGCGGCTAAACGAACCAATCTCAGTCAAGCGCCTATGGATTAGGACATCAACCCTGAGCGCTTACGGAACAATTTAGATCTAGAAATTTAAGGAGTTACAAATGGCAGAACCGATGAAAATTCGCGCCAAGATGGAAGGCGATGTGGCCGACATCAAAGTGCTGTTCAATCACGTGATGGAAACCGGTCAGCGCAAGGACGCCAAGACCGGGCAGTTGATCCCAGCCTTGTTCATTCAGGACGTCACCGCGACCATTAACGGCGCGACTGTGCTGACCGCCAACTGGGGAACCGGGATCTCCAAGAATCCCCTGGTGGGTTTCAAGGTCAAGGGCGCCAAGTCCGGTGACAAAGTCAGTGTCAGCTGGGTAGACAATACCGGCGACAAACGCACTGACGAAGCGACCATCAGCTAGATAGGGATGGAATGGGGCGGGGCGGGGCCCCGCCCCCTTGTCTTACACCAAAGGATTCATTTTGGAGGACGTTATGAAAAAATTGATGTTGGGTCTGGCAGCGGCAAGTCTTCTGTTGGGTATTGGTTCGGCCGTAGCTTCTCCGGAACAGGATCGGCAAGACCTGATCAACTACTACACCAAGAAATATCCCAACATACCGATTGAAAGCTATGTGTACGGTGCGCTGGCGTTTGACCCCGACGCCATGGGCCAATACAACAGCATCATGGAATTTCCTCCGTTCATTGGGGATATCGACAAGGGTCGAAAGATGTGGGAAACCCCGCTCAAGAGCGGGAAGACGTATGCGGACTGCCTGCCCAACGGCGGCAAGAACATTGCGGGCAACTATCCCTACTTTGATGAGAAGAAAGGCAAAGTTGTCACCCTGAATGACGCCATCAACGATTGCCGCGTTGCCAATGGAGAAGAGGCCTACAAGGTCAGCGACATGAAGACCATGGGCATTCTCACCTCATACATGCGCAGCCTGTCCGACGACATGCTGATGAATATCAAGGTGGAAGGGCCGGCTGCGACGGCAGCATACGAAGACGGGAAGAAACGATTCTTCTCGCGCGCCGGACAGTTGAACTTTGCTTGTGCCACCTGCCACGTGCAGAATGCGGGCGTCCGTCTGCGCTCCGAGCTGATTTCTCCCGCAGTAGGACATGCGGTGCACTGGCCTGTATTCCGTGGTGGGGATACGCTGGTCACTTTGCAACAGCGCTATGACGGGTGCTACAAACAGGTGCGGGCAGTGCCTCCGCCCCAAGGCAGCACCGCCATGAACGATCTGGAGTATTTCCATTCGTATTTGTCGAACGGCCTGCCGATGAAGGCTTCGGTCTTCCGCAAATAACTTATAGCTGTGGCGCAAAAGGAATGGCCTGGTCTCCAGGCCTTTTTTTGTTTAATTTCGGATAGCCCACGGCAATTATTTGGTCGCACAAACTTGCCAAATTTCATACCTACATTTGCCGCCCAAGGAGATGCCGCATGCACATGAACCGACGTGAATTTCTGCAGATGCTGGCGGTCGCCGCCGCTTCCGGCATGGCCATAGACAGCAAGGAAGCGTTGGCCGGGAATGCGGATATCTACAATCTGCGTCCCTATGGCAACGTCTCGCTGATGCACATGACCGACTGCCATGCCCAGCTGCTGCCGATCTATTTTCGCGAGCCCAATGTCAACCTTGGTATTGGCGACGCGGAAGGCAAGGTTCCCCATCTGGTCGGCGAGCATCTGCTCAAACAATATGGCATCAAGCCCGGCAGCCGGGAAGCTTACGCCTTCACTTATGTGGACTTTACCGCGGCGGCACGCACCTATGGCAAGGTGGGCGGCTTCGCTCACCTGAAAACCTTGGTTGACAAAGTACGGGCCTCCCGTCCCGGTTCCCTGCTGCTCGATGGTGGCGACACCTGGCAGGGCTCAGCAACTTCACTTTGGACCAACGGCCAGGATATGGTCGATGCCTGCATCCAACTCGGCGTCGAAGTGATGACCGGCCATTGGGAATACACGCTGGGCGCGGATCGCGTCAAACAGGTCGTCGACAACGATTTCAAGAAAGCCGGGATCGAATTCGTCGCACAAAACGTGGTCACCAACGATTTTGGCGATCAGGTGTTCAAGCCCTACGTCGTCAAGCAGATCAACGGGATCAATGTCGCCATCATTGGACAAGCCTTCCCCTACACTCCGATTGCCAATCCGCGCTACCTGGTGCCGGACTGGAGCTTTGGCATCCGTGAAGACTCGATGCAAAAATGGGTGGATGAAGCCCGCGCCAAGGGCGCCCAGGTCGTGGTCGTGCTGTCGCACAACGGCATGGACGTTGATTTGAAGATGGCCAATCGAGTCACCGGCATCGATGCGATCTTCGGCGGTCATACCCATGACGGCGTGCCTCAGCCGGTAGAAGTGAAAAATGCCAAGGGCGTCACCCTGGTGACAAATGCGGGTTCCAATGGAAAGTTCCTAGGCGTCATGGATTTGGACGTAAGAGAAGGCAAGCTGAACGGCTGGAAATATCGCTTGCTCCCGGTATTCGCCAACCTGCTGCCGGCTGATCGCAAGATGACGGCATTGATCAAAAAGCTTCGCGCACCTTACGAGAGCAAGCTCAATGAAAAACTCGCGGTGACGGAAGACTTGCTCTACCGTCGCGGCAACTTCAATGGCAGTTTCGACCAGGTGATCCTCGACGCGCTGATGGAGGTCAAGGGCGCAGATGCGGCCTTCTCCCCCGGATTCCGCTGGGGAACCAGCTTGCTGCCGGGCGATACCATCACCATGGAGAGGTTGATGGACCAAACGGCCATCACTTACCCGTACAGCACCCTGAACACCATGACGGGGGAAACCATCAAAACCATCATGGAAGATGTGTGCGACAACCTGTTCAATGCCGACCCCTACTATCAACAGGGGGGCGACATGGTCAGGGTGGGCGGTATTCAGTACACCGTGGATCCCACCAAGAAGATCGGCGAGCGCATCAGCAACATGATGCTCAATGGCAAACTGGTCGACCCCGGCAAGACCTACAAGGTCGCCGGCTGGGCGCCCGTGGGCGAAGGCGTTGGCGGCGCCCCCATCTGGGATGTGGTGGCCCAGTATCTGCGCAGCAAGAAAACCATCAAGGGGGTCAAGCTCAACATGCCCAAAGTGATCGGTATATCTCCCACGAACCCCGGCATAGCTGTTTGAGCCTATGTCGGTGGACAAGCCTCCATCCTGGTGAACCTCCTCCTTAAGGGCCTGCGGGCCCTTGTTTTTGGGTGTCTTACCCTTCGCCCTGATAAGATGGCAGAAATTCTTGCCTAATCTTCCATGACCAGCAACGAGATACGCCAACGCTTTCTGGATTTTTTCGCGGCCAAAGGCCATGAAGTCGTTCCGTCCAGTTCGCTGATTCCGGCCAATGACCCGACTTTGCTGTTCACAAATGCGGGCATGGTCCAGTTCAAGGATGTATTTCTGGGCTTGGAACAGCGGTCTTATGTCCGGGCCGCCTCCTCACAGCGCTGCGTACGTGCCGGCGGCAAGCATAATGACCTGGAAAATGTCGGTTACACCGCGCGCCATCACACCTTCTTCGAAATGCTGGGCAACTTCAGCTTTGGCGATTACTTCAAGCGCGCCGCCATCCAGTACGCCTGGGAGTTTCTCAGTCAAGAATTGAAACTTCCGACGGATAAGCTCTGGGTGACCGTCTATACGGAAGATGAGGAAGCCTACGACATCTGGGCCAAAGAAATAGGCATGCCCGCAGACCGCATTGTGCGAATCGGCGACAACAAGGGTGGCCGCTATGCCTCCGACAACTTCTGGCAGATGGGCGACACCGGTCCCTGCGGACCCTGCACCGAGATCTTTTACGACCACGGACCGGGCATTGCCGGCGGGCCTCCGGGCAGCGCGGATGAGGATGGCGACCGCTATATCGAGATCTGGAACATTGTGTTCATGCAATTCAACCGCGACGAGGCCGGCATCATGCATCCGCTGCCCAAACCCTCGGTCGATACCGGCATGGGCCTGGAGCGCATCTCTGCCGTCATGCAGGGCGTCCATTCGAACTACGAGATCGACCTGTTCCAGCACCTGATAGGCGCCGCGGTACGGGAAACCGGCTGCAGGGACACGGACAACCCTTCGCTCAAGGTTATCGCCGACCATATACGCGCCACCGGTTTTCTCATCGTCGACGGCGTCATTCCTGGCAATGAAGGTCGCGGCTATGTGTTGCGCCGCATCATTCGGCGGGCCCTGCGTCATGGCCACAAGCTGGGGCAGAATCAGCCCTTTTTCTACCGGCTGGTGGCTGATTTGTGTGATGTTATGGGCACGGCCTATCCGGAACTCAAGGCCGTGCAGCAACATGTTGCCGAAGTGCTGCTGCAGGAGGAAGAACGCTTCGGCGAAACCCTGGAGCACGGCATGGCCCTCCTGGAGGCGGCGCTCGGCGGCGGCGTCCAAGTGCTGGATGGAGAAACCGCGTTCAAACTCTACGATACGTTTGGCTTCCCTCTGGACCTCAGCGCGGATATCTGTCGGGAACGCGGCATCGCCCTGGATGAAGCAGGTTTTGAAGCCGCCATGACACGACAAAAGGAGCTGGGCCGTGCTGCCGGCAAATTCAAGATGGCCGGCAGTCTGGACTATAGCGGGCAACCTACCGTCTTCTACGGCTATGACAGCTTGAATGTGGACGAGGCCACCGTTACTGCGCTGTATGTGGACGGCAGTCCGGTGGAGTGGATCAACGCAGGACAATCCGCTGTGGTGGTACTCGACAGGACGCCGTTTTACGCGGAATCGGGCGGGCAAATCGGGGATAGCGGCATACTGGAGGCAGGTGGTCTGCGCTTCGAAGTCATCGACACGCAAAAAATCCGCGCCGACGTCTTCGGCCACCACGGTAGACTTACCCGCGGCGAACTCAAGGTGGGTGCCCGCCTGGCAGCCCGGGTCAACGGTGTACGGCGGGCCAGTACCATGCGCAATCATTCGGTCACCCACCTCATGCACAAAGCCCTGCGTGAAGTGCTGGGGGCCCACGTACACCAAAAAGGCTCACTGGTCGATGCGGACAAGACGCGCTTCGACTTCGCCCACGGCGGGCCGCTCACCGAGCGCGAAATCCAGCGCGTGGAAGCCATCGTCAATGGCGAGATCCTGGCCAACACACCCACCCAGGCCAGGGTCGTTCCCATGGAGGAGGCTCGCAAGCTGGGGGCCATGATGCTGTTCGGGGAGAAATACGGTGACGAAGTCAGGGTGCTCGACATTGGTTCCTCACGCGAACTCTGCGGCGGCACCCATGTCGGCCGCACCGGCGACATCGGATTGTTCAAGATTGTCATGGAAGGTGGGGTCGCAGCCGGCATCCGGCGCGTCGAAGCCGTAACCGGCGATAACGCCTTGGGCTTCGTGCAGGAACTGGAAACCCGCACCCGCCAGGCTGCAGCCGCGCTGAAAGCCCAGCCCG
Organism: Thiobacillaceae bacterium; assembly: GCA_035635075.1. Classification (GTDB taxonomy): domain Bacteria; phylum Pseudomonadota; class Gammaproteobacteria; order Burkholderiales; family Thiobacillaceae; genus DASQBT01. The sequence continues at coordinate 6,664 of DASQBT010000197.1, forward strand.
CCGAACTGGTGGCCAAGATCGCCCAGATTCAGGACCAGGTCAAAGCCCTGGAAAGGGAACTGGACCGGCTGAAGTCAAAACTGGCTGCCAGCCAGGGGGATACCCTCGCCTCCCGGGCGGTGGAGGTCAAGGGTGTGAAAGTCCTGGCGCTGGAACTGGACGGCATTGACGTCAAGGCCCTCCGGGAAACCGCCGACAAGTTGCGGGACAAGCTCAAGTCCTGCGTGCTGGTTCTGGGCGCCACCGTCGACGGCAAAGTCAGCCTGATCGCCGCTGTCACCCCCGACCTGACGGACAGGGTCAAAGCGGGGGAACTGGTCAACCATGTTGCGAGCCTGGTAGGCGGCAAAGGAGGTGGCAAACCCGACCTTGCCCAGGCCGGCGGCACCCGCCCGGACCGGTTGGCCAATGCTCTGAGCGGGGTAGGTGCCTGGGTCTCGGAACGGCTGCCAGGCTAGGGAAGAAATTTCGGTTCTGCGCCGAGAGTGCCAGTCATAACTGATCCCGGCTCATCGAATTGCATATTATGTTGCATAATGCTGCGGCGTCCGACAGGCTCGTGCGCCGCACGCGTAAGACCCGTTATGCTGCTACTTTGGCGTTGCGCGGCCTACGACCAACATAAGTTAGGCGAGCCTGGCCGCCACCAAAGCACGACCATGGCTAGCCAATGATGATAAAGTTGATGCAGGAAACACCCGGCCTCATGGCATGAAATTTGCGTCGAACGGAAGTATCCTATTGGCCGTTGCCTTTAGCCAGCCAGAAAAACTAGAGACAAGATCGTTCATGGGTAAGTTATCCAGCACCTTCAAGGACAAGCTACGTGGACTTCTATTTCCCGAACCCGTGGAAAGCGGCCCCCTGTCCAGCCCTCGTCTTGCTACCCAATGGTTGGAGCAGCTTCCGGTCGGCGACGCCCTCAAGGCCCACGCTGCCATCCTGAAGGAAATTAGACAGTTCAATGAAGAGTTGACAGCGCTCTCCAAGGCCCGGCTCGAGATCTTGATGTTGCTCGATGAAAAAGCCCAGGATCTTGCCGACACCCTAATACGCCAATACCTGCGCAACGCCCGAATGACCCGCACCATGGAAAGTCAGTTGTGGCATGAGATCTACAATTTGCTGTGGGAAACCGCCCGCTCCTATCATGCCTTCATCCTGCAATTGCACCAGGCTCCAGGCGCTGGCTGGATCGAGTCCTACCTACCCAAACTGAGCCTGCGGCTGATAAGGACTTTTCGTTTACTGATGAAATGGCGGGCCGTCCGCTACCAGCAACCTGGCGACAAATTCTGGCTTCGTTTGCACAGCTTCTATAAGACGGCCGAATCCGCGGGTTTCCACCAAGCCCCGCTGCGTGCGTACCCGTCTGACAGCGAGACCGTCACCTGCGAAACCGAGTATCTTCACTGTCTGATGTTGCAGCAGGCTCATGCAGGTACGCTTTACCCACGCCAGCTGGACCTGGTGGATCGATGGCTGGACAAATGGACCCCGACTTTTCTGAGCATGAGCAAACATCTTGACCTCAACCACCACGCATTCAACGTGGATCTGGTCGCCGATCGGGGTGCACGACGGATACGCAAGACGGACAACGAAGGCTCCCTGCGCTTTTGGGCCACCGGCACGCTGATCGCTCATCTGGGCGAACTGCGCGAATCCCTGAAGAACGGCAGCCCGCCCAGCGCAATTGGACTGACCGAGGATGTGCGCACGGCGGAGGCCCTCGACCTGCTGGATAATCTGGAACGTCAATGGTCGCCTTTGACGGGCCGGGAGCGGCGTCGCCATCCCCGGCAGGCGATCAAGAAGCTGGTGTCACTGGTCCATGGGATGCCCGAGATCATCAATTGTCTGCGTCATGACACGGGTGACCGCGACGGGGTCTACACGCCCCATACAGTGTATGAGGAAATGGTCGATGTTCAAGTCTACGGTTTCGTCACGGAACGCACCCGCGAGCGCAGCCCGCGCCCCAAGTCGGAATTGCCCAGCGCCACGCGCAACATGGAGAGTTGGCTTATGGAGAACGAGAGCGAATGTGGTTTCAGCGCCCTCGTCGAAACCAATGATAAGGACTGGCTGCGAGTAGGTACGATTGCCGCCATCCAGGCAATCCGCAATGGCGAGTGGGCGCTGGGGATCCTGCGGCGCCTGTCGCGGATAAGCGAGCGCGAAAGTGCGGTCGGGCTCGAAACCCTGCCCGGCACGCCCGAACTTGTCATTCTCTATGGGAAAGGGCGGCAATTGGAAGGTTACAGTGTCGATGGCGTCGATACGGTCGGCGCGGAGTTGCCCATCACGGCAATCCGTTTGTCAACCTGCGAACCTGGCAAAGTCTGCCTGATCATGGACCCGGCCGATTACCAGCACCATGGCCTCCTGGAATTTCGTCGCATGGAAGAGCGACAAACTATCCGGCTCAACAAACCCGCTGAACGCGGAGAAGGCTGGATTCGGGTGACGGCAGACGTGGTGGCAAGCGCCTGAGTCAGGGCCTCACAAACCCAACGCATCGCGGGCCCATTTGGCCAGATCTTGAATTTCCTCCTGACAGATGGCGTGTGCCATTGGGTATTCCCGCCAGATCACGGAAGCCCCCGCTGATACAAGCCGATCCCGGGACGCCCGTCCGCGGACAGGCAATATCACTGAATCCTGGTCGCCGTGAGCCATAAACAGCGCCGGCTTGAACCAGGATTCGCCCTGCAGAAATCTGGGCATATAGCTGGACAGAACGCCTATTCCCGCCGCATCCCTGAGCAGTCTCAAGCCCAGTATCAGCGCTATCACGCCACCCTGGGAGAATCCGATCACCAGTAGAGGCGTTCCGGGCTTTACCCTGCTGGCGGCCAATGCCGCCACCGCTTCTGCCGAAGCAATCATGGCCGGTCTGTCTTCCTGCTCGCCGGAAATATCCGCACTTGCAATGTCGTACCATGCGTGCATGACCATGCCGCCATTGATCGTTACCGGTCGAACCGGCGCATCGGGCAGTATATGCCGCAGCTCGGGCATGCCCAGCATTTGCGCAACCGGTTCGAGATCACTGCCCTCGGCACCCAGGCCATGCAGCCAGATTACCACGCCCCGCTCAACGCTCTTGGCCGGGATTTCCAAATAAGGCAGCATAGAATAGTCTCTCGTTGCAGACGCTTTGAGACGCAGTAAATCACAGAGACGCCAAATTGAAAATCGCCGAAATCGAACAGGCTTGCGCTACTCTCCAGACCTGCCGGTTTCATTACGCAGTGAGTGAAATGCCGTCATTCAATTAGGTGATTAGGTGGATCAATCCAAGTCTCAATGAACTCGCCTTCGGCCGATCCCCTGATAGCGGAAACCCTTGAACATCGCCTGGGAAAATTCAGTCTGGGTCCCATCGACCTGACCCTGGAGACCGGCCAATGCGTGGCACTGGCGGGCGGCAACGGCGCCGGCAAGTCCACACTGCTGCGTTGTCTTGCGGGCCTGCTTGCTCCGGACCATGGAACCATCACCCTATTTGGCTCGGCCGTGGCAGGTTCGCGTAGCCGTCGCCAACTAGCCTTCCTACCCGAGCGGTTCAGCCCGCCGCATTACCTCACCGGCCGCGAGTACCTGGATTACTATCTGCGCCTGTGCGGGACGCGCCAGATGCCTTCTCGCGACCTGCTTCAGACGCTCAGCCTGGACCCATCTCTGCTTGGCCAGCCGGTTCGCAAGCTATCCAAGGGAACCGCCCAGAAACTCGGCTTGGCTGCCGTTTTGGCCACGGATCGGCCGCTGCTGCTGATGGATGAACCGTTCTCCGGGTTGGACCCCGAAGCCCGCCAGGGTCTGCGCACCGCGATGGCGGCGTATGTCCAACAGGGAGGCTGCCTGCTGTTTTCCACTCACTTGTTCGAACGCATGGATCATTTCGTCGGCCGGATGCTCATTCTTCATGCTGGCCTACTCCGCTTTGACGGGGCGCCGCTTGTCTGTTGCCAGCAGGCCGGCCAGGAAACCCTCGAGTTGGCCTTTCTGCATCATATTGGAGCGCCTGCCAATTGAAATTTGAAGCCACTCTGGCACAATGTCGAAAAAATGACAGAGGATCTATAAAGCCTGACATATAGATGTCGATAACCGGAGGGAGTACTTCGCGCTTTCCAAACTGAGGAGAAACTGTGGCTCAAGCCGAAAAACCGGTTCTGCTGATCGTTGATGACGACCCCTTAATTTCCGACACCCTGAGTTTTGTCCTGGGCAAGGATTTTGAGGTCATCGCCGCGGATTCGCGAGCCCAGGTCAAGAGCGTGCTGACCCAGATGGACATCCCGCCGCAGTTGGCCTTGGTAGACCTGGGATTGCCCCCCCAGCCGCACAAGCCGGATGAGGGCTTTGCCCTGATTTCCGATTTGTTGGGCATCTCGCCCAGTATCAAGATACTCGTGCTGTCCGGACAGAGCGACGAAGCCAACGCCCGTCACGCGCGCGCCCTCGGCGCCATTGATTTCGTTGCCAAGCCCTGCGAGCCGGATCGGCTCAAGTCCATGCTGTTCAACGCGCTGATGATTCAGGACGCGGAACGCAGCGCCGACAAGACGATACCTGCAACCAAGGACTCCGGGATCGTTGGCGAGAGCCCGGTAATGGACAAGCTGCGCCGGCAAATCCAGCAATATGCCGCGGCGCCATTTCCCGTCCTGATCGAGGGCGAATCCGGCAGCGGCAAGGAAAAGGTGGCTTCAGGCCTGCACCTGCTTTCTCCCCGCGCCGGCAAACCCTATTTGGCCCTGAACTGTGCCGCCATTTCTCCCACGCTCGTGGAGCCCACCTTGTTCGGCTACGCAAAGGGTTCGTTTACCGGGGCCACCAGTTCGCGGCCGGGCTATTTTGAAGAGGCAGAGAACGGCACCCTATTTCTGGATGAAATCGGCGAACTGCCGCTCGAACTTCAGGCCAAGTTGCTGCGGGTAATGGAAAACGGGGAATTCCAGCGCGTGGGCGAGACCCAGCCGCGCTTTTCCAATGCCCGGGTGGTGGCCGCCACCAACCGGGATCTGCGCGCCGAAATCAAGGCGGGGCGATTCCGTGCTGACTTGTATCATCGCCTTTCCGTGTTCAGCATCTCGGTGCCGCCCCTGCGCGAAATGGGCCAGGACAAAATGCGCCTGCTCGACTATTTCCGCGATTTCTATGCCCGCGAAGCGCACTGCAAGCCCTTCCATCTGGATGACAGGTCCAGCAACATATGGGCCGACTACCACTTTCCGGGCAACGTGCGGGAACTGCGCAACATCGTGATCCGGCTGACCACGAAGTATCCCGGCATGACGGTCAGCATGGACCAGTTGGAGGCCGAATTGGACACCGACTTGGCTTATCCGCAGGAAATTTTCATGCCCAATGACGCCAAGGCGCTGATAGATACTGCGCGAAAGCAGTTGCAGACCCTGGCCAATTTCAATCTGGACGCCACCCTGCGGCAGTGGGAAAAGGCCTACGTGGAAGCTGCCCTCAACATGACCAACGGCAATCTCTCCCAAGCAGCGAAAATGCTGGGGATCAACCGAACCACCCTATACAGCCGGATGCAGACCTACGGCACTGAATGAAACCGGCCTAAGCGGATGTACCTGGACTTCTTCGGGCTGAAAGCTGCGCCCTTCCGCATCACCCCCGATACGGATTTCTGGTTCCCTGGAGCCCAGCGGGGAGAAATTCTTGATGCGCTGGTTTATGCCCTGAATCACGGCGAAGGACTGATCAAGGTGGTGGGCGAAGTGGGCAGCGGCAAGACCATGCTGCTGCGCATGCTGCTCACCCGCCTGCCCGCAACAGTGGACAGCCTTTATCTGGCCAATCCCACCCTGTCGCCGGATGAGATTCTAGGCGCCCTGCTGACCGACTTGGGCGCGGCCCCCATCTCCGGTTCAAGCCGTCAGGCAATGCTGGAGCAGCTGAACCGCCTGCTTCTGGATAAGCACTTGCAAGGACGCAGGACGGTAGTCCTGGTCGAGGAGGCCCAGGGCATGGCGCTGGAATGCCTCGAATTTCTGCGTCTGTTGACCAATCTCGAGACAGCCCGCGACAAGCTGCTGCAGATCATCCTGTTCGGCCAGCCGGAATTGGATGAATTGCTGGCCAACCCCCGCATCCGGCAATTCAAGGACCGCATCACCCTGAACCTGCGTCTGGACCCACTGCCGGCCGAGACCGTGCCGGCCTACCTGCAGACTCGTCTCGCTGCCGCCGGTTACCGCGGCCCGGACTTGTTCAATGTCAAGACCATCCAGGCCATCACCCGCTTTTCCGGCGGACTAAGCCGGCGCATCAATATTCTGGCCGACAAGACCCTGCTCGCTGCCTATGGGGATCAGACCCACAACCTGTCCATTGCCCATGTGGAAGCGGCCGCCGATGATGCTGAGCTCGCCCAGCCCGCTACCCCGCGCAAGCCGAACTGGGCTTGGGCGATGGCAGGCCTGGCAGCGGGTCTGGGGCTGATGGCCTACCTGGCTTGGCTAAGCTTGGGTAAGGCCCCCACCCTTGCGCAGATCTCTGCACGGCTTGGAACGCCCGCCCAGTCCACATCGGCTCCGTTCCCTGCCGTCCTCACGCTCGCCTTGCCGGCGCAGAATTCGGCCCGAGAAGCGCTGAGCCATCTTGGCAATGACGTCCCCGGCACGTTTGGGATCCAGTCCAGGAGCGCGGAGGATGCTGCCGAGGCATCCGTCCTACTGAAGGGCTTGACCGACTTGGCCATCCCCCGATCGCTGCGAATTTTTCCCACGCATTCGGGGCGTGCGATGGAGCCGATGGGTCTGCAAGGTCAGTTCAGCAAGCGGGCCCCGGCGGAGGATGCGCGGATCAGCATCGCACAAGCGTCACGTGCCGATGGCCCCCTTGTGCGTTCGGCGAGGAAGATTCGCCGAACCCCGGCGAGTCCGACCCAAAAGGATCCATCGTGAACGCGTTTGCCAAGTGGTATCCCCGTTCCCCTGTGCGCGAATTTTTATGAAAACTTTGAACCCATGCAACATGCCAGACCGGATGAAAAAGATTCCAGTCAGCCTCATCCTTGCTGTGGGTTGTCTTGCGCTGGCAGCTTGTGCGCCTTTCGAAGCCATAGCGCCCTCGCCCGCCCACATCCAGCAGGAAGCCATGCCCGACAAGTCGGGAGCGCCCCCGCCGGAGCCGGTCAGAGCCGCGCCTTATGTTCCGGTCCCGCGGCCCAGTCCTGCCCTACCGACCTACACCATCGTAGTCAACGATGTGCCGGTAAAGGACTTGCTCTTCTCCATCGCCCGCGACACCCGGCAAAATATCGATATCAATCCAGGCATCACCGGGCATATCTCCTTGAATGCGGTCAATGAGCCGCTCACCGCGATTCTTGATCGCATCGCAAGGCAAGCCGATCTGCGTTATGTGATGGAAGGCAACACCATCAGCATCATGCCGGATACGCCATACCTGAAAACCTACAAGGTCGATTACGTCAACCTGTCGCGCAACACGAATTCCACCATAGGCGTCGCGTCGCAGATTGCAGCGACCGGAAGCGGTATCGCCACATCGGGCGGGACTGGCACTGCAAGCGGAAACAACTCCAATACCAGCGTCACTACCACCTCCAGCAATGACTACTGGGGCGTGCTCAAGGCCAACATCGTCAACATTTTGTATGCCACCAAGGCCGAACAGAAGAAAGCCGAGGAACGCGCAGCGATCGCGGAAGGCAATCGGGTCCAGGTCGAACTCAGGGATAGCGACAAGGCCGCACTTGCGTCGCCAAGAAACCAGGAAGTGCTTCGTACTGCAGTTCAGCAGAGCGCCCCGCCACAGCCTGGCGACAGCGAACGTGAGGTCATCGTCAACCCGGTGGCCGGAACCGTCTCGGTGTTCGCCAACGAACGGCAGCAGACTCTGATCCAGGAATTCCTCGACAAGATTTCAAATGCCAGCCAGCGCCAAGTGATGATCGAGGCGACCATCGTCGAGGTTACCCTTAACAATCAATACCACGCCGGGGTGGACTGGACGCGAGCCTTGCAAGGCGCGGTCGGCTGGCAGATCACCACGGTGGGCGGCGGTTCCAACGCGCTGGCGGGCTCATTGACGCCCTGGATAGAAGCCACCTACAACGGCAGCAACGGCTTCAAGGCCGCCATAGATCTCCTGGAATCGTTCGGCAAGACGAAGGTACTGTCCAGCCCCCAGTTGATGGCACTGAATAACCAGACCGCCCTGCTCAAGGTGGTCGACAACCTGGTGTATTTCTCGATTAACGTCGGTCAGCCGACCTTGACCTCAACCGGAACTGTATTGACGCCGGCAACAGTCACCACCGAAGCCCACACCCTGCCGGTAGGCGTGGTGATGTCGGTCACGCCGCAGATCAGCGCCACCGGCCAGATAAGCCTGACGGTGCGCCCGACCATCACCCGCAAGGTGGGCGACGCAGAGGATCCAAACCCGCAACTGAAAGAAGGCGGACTCAACATCAGCAACCTGGTTCCCATCATCCAGGTGCGCGAAATGGAATCCCTGCTGCAGGTGCGCAGCGGGCAGACCGTCATGCTGGGCGGCCTGATCCAGGACGACATCAGCAACACCCGCGATGGCGTGCCGGGGCTGTCGAGGCCGGAAGGGATCGGTGCCCTGTTTGGCCAGCAAGAACACAAGAACAGTCAGACTGAACTGGTCATTTTCCTGCGCCCGACCATTGTGGCTGATGGTCAACTGTCGAATGATGAGCGGCGTCGTTTCGAACGCCTGTTACCAGTCGGGAGTGCATCGACGCCATGAGTCTGCTACTCAAAGCCCTCAAACAGGCGGAACAGGGGTCAGACAAACCCGCTGCGGGCGACAATCTGGATCTTGCGCCATTGGACACGCCTTTCGCGTTGCGGCGCGAATGGGTACAGCCCAATGACAGCGAGGCCGATGCCAGCCTGCCTCCCAAGCGTCCGGCGGTGCGGCTTGGATTGCCGCGGCTGGAGCTGGTGCCCGCGACCGCGTTGATCGCCCTGCTCGTGGCCATCGGCTATGGTATTTATGTTTATCTTGCCATCAGTCGGCCTAGCGTCCTCGCCACACCAGCAATCCACTCCAAGACCCAGACGCTTGCGCAGCCCGCAGAACCGGCCACCCCCATCCAACCCGCGGCGATTGCGCCAGCGGCAACTCCCGGCGCGCCTGCGTCCGCTCCAACAGCAGCAAAGTCGGCTGGCGCACCACGCAGTACCGCAACTGCAGTTCCCGCCATTGCAGCCGCCCCGGCCCACCCGCACTCCGGGGCCAGGAAGCGGCCAGTTGCGCTTCCCCCTGGGCAAGCACTGCCCACCCTGCAGAGCTCTATGCCACCGGCCGAACTGGAAACGGCCTATCAAGCGTATCAGAACGGTGATCTGGAAAAGGCTCGACAACTCTATGGCCAGGTCGCCGGCCGCGACAAGAACCCGGACGCCTTGCTCGGGCTGGCAGCGATTGCCATGCTGCAAAACCGCCCGGCAGAAAGCATCCGCTTCTACCGGCAGGTGCTCGACGTCGATCCGCGCAACGCCGTTGCTCAAGCTGCCCTGCTGGATGCGCTGGGGACTACCGACAAGGAGGCGGCCGAGTCGCAATTGAAGACCCAGATTCAGCAAGACCCAAGCGCTTACCTGTATTACGCCCTCGGTAATGTTTATGCGGATCAGAAACGCTGGTCCGATGCCGAACCGGCGTACTACGAAGCACTCAAGCGCGAGCCGGCCAATGGCGATTACGCATTCAATCTGGCGGTCAGCCTCGATCACTTGCAGCAGCCGGATGCGGCGCTGCGTCTTTACGAATCCGCCCTCAGACTGGCCACTCCGGAAAGCCGTTTCAAACGCAGCCAGGCGGAAGCCCGCATCGAACAATTAAGAGGGCAGGGGAACCGCTGAAATAGTCCATCATGGGTCGCGTTTACACGAAAAATGCTCAGATGCTAGGCGCGCGACGAAGGTCGTACTTGACGTACGAAGCCGAGGAGCGCAACGCCGCAGATGGGCATTTTTCGTGCAAACCCGGAGGGCAGGGGCTTGGCGGGCGATCTGCTGTGTCGCGCCGCTTAGCATCGTAGAATGACTACGACCTGCGCGGCGCTTCGTGCATCTCATCCCGCCAAGCCCCTGCGCGGCCCATGCGGGGCTATTTCAGAGGTTCCTTGATGGAGCGCAGGAAGAAGCTCCGCATGGGCGAATCCCTGGTGGCCCAGGGACTCATTACCGTCGATCAGCTGCGCATCACCCTCAAGGAACAAAAGATCACGGGCTTTCCCATCGGCCGCCAGTTGGTCACCCTGGGATTTGTAACCGAATCCGTGATCCGCGACCAGCTCGCCCACGTCATGGGCAGCCAGAGCATCGACTTGACCCAGGTGGTGGCCGATCCGGATGCGCTTAACATGGTGCCGGAGGATTTCGCCCGCAAGCACCGCCTCTTGCCGATCGCCTATGACAACAACCGCAATGCGCTGACCGTTGCCGCCACCGACATGTTCAACGTGATCGCCCTGGACCAGCTGAAAGCCTCACTGGGCGGCCATATAGAAATCGACACCATGCTGGCGGGCGAGGCGCAGTTGCTGGAATTCACCGATCTGTTCTATGGCTTTGATTTGTCGCTGGACGGCATCCTGCGCGAAATCGAAACCGGTGAAGTGGATTACCAGAGTCTGGGCAACAACGAAACGGAAGGCTATACCCAGCCCGTAGTCCGTCTGGTTGGCGCGCTGGTGGTGGACGCGGTGAAGCGCAGCGCATCGGACATTCACTTTGAACCGGAACACGCCTTCCTGCGCATCCGCTACCGCATCGACGGGGTGCTGGAACAAATCCGCAGCCTGCACAAAACCTACTGGCCCGGCATCGCCGTGCGGGTCAAGGTCATGTGCGGCATGAACATCGCCGAAACCCGGGCTCCCCAGGATGGCCGCATGTCACTCACGCTGAATGGCAGGCCGATCGACTTTCGTGTGTCCTGCCAGCCCGGCATACACGGGGAAAACATCGTCCTGCGGATCCTGGACCGGGAGAAATCCATCCTTCCCTTGGAGGGCATGGGCTTTACCGGCGAAGCGCTGCAGCAGATGCAGCTCATGATGGCCAGGCCCGAAGGAATCCTGGTGGTCACCGGGCCGACCGGCTCGGGCAAGACGACCACCCTGTATTCCATGCTCTCCCATCTGAACACCGAGAACGTCAACATCATGACCCTGGAGGACCCGGTGGAATATCCGGTCACCCTGATGCGGCAAACCTCGGTCAACGAAACCCTCAAGCTGGATTTCGCCAACGGCATACGTTCCATCATGCGGCAGGATCCGGACATCATTCTGGTGGGCGAAATCCGCGACAAGGAAACTGCCGAAATGGCCTTCAGGGCGGCCATGACCGGCCACCAGGTGTTCACCACCCTGCACACCAACTCGGCCCTGGGCGTATTTCCCAGGCTGCTGGACATCGGCATCCAGCCGGGCATCCTGGCCGGCAACATCATCGGCGTGGTCGCCCAGCGCCTGGTGCGGCGCCTGTGTCCCCATTGCAAACAAGCCTATACGCCCGACGAAACCGAGGCCCGCATTTTGGGGTGGGAGGCGGCCGGACGCCCCAGGATCTTTGATGCCGTAGGCTGCCCAGCCTGCAACGGGAAAGGCTACCGGGGGCGCATGGCCCTGATCGAACTGCTGCGGATGGATAACGAACTGGACGAGTTGGTGGCCCGCAACGCCGGCCTGCACGAAATCCGGCGGTCCGCCATGGAGCGCGGCTATCGCCCGCTGGCGGAAGACGGCATCCGTCGGGTGCTGGAAGGGCTGACCTCCCTTGGGGAAGTCTCGCGCGTGGTGGATCTCACGGGGCGGGTCTAAGCCATGCCTTTCTATCGCTATCGTGCCGTGGACCAGACCGGCCGCAGCCTGCGCGGCACCTTGTCGGCGGTCAATGACGTGGATCTTGAGCTGCGCCTGAAGCGCATGGGCCTGGATCTGATCACCCTCCGCCCCCTACTGCGCGGGCAGCGGCACAGCCGGGAAAGAATCACCCGGCGCGACCTGATCACCTTCTGCTTTCATCTGGAGCAGATCACCCGGGCCGGCATCCCGCTGCTGGATGGTCTGCGCGACCTGCGCGACAGCATGGACAACCGGGCTTTCCGCGATATCCTCACCGCGCTGTTGGAAGACCTGGAAGGCGGTAAGGTCCTGTCCCAGGCCCTGGCTTCCCATCCGGCGATATTCGACCGGGTGTTTGTCCACGTGGTCCGGGCCGGCGAACAAACCGGACGTATGGACACCGTGTTCCTGAATCTGGCCCAGACGTTGAAGTGGCAGGATGAGGCCACGGACAAGGCACGGCGCCTGATGGTGTACCCGGCCTTTGTCAGCGTCTTTGTGCTGGCCTTGATCGGCGTCCTGATCGGCTATCTGGTGCCCCAGTTCGAGCCTTTCCTGAGAACCGCGCGGGTCGAAATCCCCGCCTATACCAGCTTCATGTTCAGCTTGGCGCGCGTGCTCCGTACCTACTGGTGGCAAACTCTGATCCTGTTGATGGCAACAGGCTCCGCACTGTGGGCCTGGGTGCGCCACACGGAGAAAGGCCGCTGGTGGTGGGATGGCACGCAGCTCAAGCTTCCCTTCCTCGGGCCCGTCATACGCAAGCTGATTCTCGCCCGGTTTGCCAACTATCTGTCGCTCATGTACCGCTCCGGCGTAACAGTGCTGGAGGCGATGAGAACGGGAGAGGATATCGTTGGCAATCGCGTGGTGTCTGCCAGCATCCGGCGGGCCGGCCAGCAAATTTCCGAAGGCCGCGGTCTGACCGAGAGCTTCCGCAACCTGGGGGTGTTTCCACCTCTGGTGATCCGCATGGTGCGGGTGGGTGAAAGCACCGGGGCACTCGATCTGGCCTTGGACAACGTGACCTATTTTTACAACCGCGAGGTGGAAGACGCCGTCGATCGCGGACTGAGCATGCTCGGCCCCGTCCTCACTGTGATACTGGCAGGCGTACTGGGCTTCTTTGCCCTGTCCGTACTGATCCCGGTCTACAATCTCGCCACTCATTTGCCCGTCTAAGATGTTGGCCGAAACCCAATTTTTCGTTCATCTCAGCCCGCGCGGCGGCGCCGTGCTTAAGGGCCGGGCGCGAAAGCTCGAATGGCTCGGCGAATTGCCCAAAGGGGACGACGGCCCGGCCGCGCTCGCGCGGATTCTGCTGAGTCAATCCATCCGGCCCGTCTGGCTGCTGGTGGACAGCGTGGACGAAGATTACCGGCTTGAGGCCTTGCCACACGTATGGGGCAAAGCTCGCCACGAAATGCTGGAACGCCGGCTGCGGCAACTCTATCGTGGCCAGCCATTCTGCACCGCATGGCTTCAGGGCCGCGCGGCGGAAGGTCGCCGCGATGACCGCTTTCTGTTTACTGCCCTGAGCGACAGCGACTGGCTGACCCCCTGGCTATCCGCCATTCAATCCACAGGATTTCCCCTCGCGGGCGTCAGTCTGATATCCAGCGCCGCGCAGGCGTTGTTGACCCGCCTCAAGATCCGCGACCCCCAAGTGATGCTGGTAAGTCGGCATGGCGCCGGGTTGAGACTGTCCTACTTTCAAAACACTCTGCTGCGCTTTTCCCGACTCACCCAGGGCGAGGGCCAGGATCTCAACTGCGCGGACGAAGTGTCGAAGACTCTGCTCTATCTCACCAGCCAGCGCATCATTCCGCGCGAAGCCCGCTGCGCTATTTACCTTCTGGACCTTGACCACGATCTGGCACCCACGCTAGCTTCTCTGAATGCCGACCCGATGTTCGACGCGCGGCTCATTGCTTCGGAGCAGGTTGCCCGGGCTCTGAATGTGCCGGAAGAATTCCTGCTGGCCGCCCCCGGGGTCGCCCTGTTAGCTGCCCAAGCCGGTGTGCCGCCCGCCTTCAATCTCGCGCCGAAGGAGCTCAGGCACGGCTTCCAACTCCATCGCGTGCGTCGCCTGCTCAACGGCGCAGCCGTTGCCTGCCTGCTTGGAGGGGCGACTGCAGTGGGCGCCCAGTGGGCGGAAACCCATCAATACCGGTCCGACACCCAAACCCTGATGCGGAATTTGGCCCGTGACGAAACGCTCTACCAGGAAAGCCTCAAACAGTATCCGCGCATCTCGATTCCGCCCGATATGCTCCGACAGGCCGTGCAGCGAGCCCGCACGCTTGAGTCCGGTCCGCGCAGTCCGGAAAATGCCTTCGCGATCCTGGCCAAGGCCCTCGATCAACACCCTCCCATCGTCCTGCAGAACCTCGGCTGGCGGGACAAGCTGGCAGCCGGACAAGGCCAAGGAGACCATCTGGAAATTCGCGCTCAGGTATTACCCTTTGACGGCAATTACCGGGTGGCGGTGGAGCAGATCAAGAGCTTCATGGCCACTCTGTCAGCGCTGCCGGGCGTCACTTCAGTCACCCTGGTTGAAGGCCCGGTCAGCGCAGCAGTGTCCAGTACGCTTTCCGGCTCCACCCTGAACAAAGCAAGTCCGAGCGAAGCCCACTTCCGCCTAAGCCTCAACTACCAGGGGGCAATGCCATGAAAGCCCCGGACCTGCGTGCCTTGAGCAGTTCCCTCATCTTCCTCGCGGTGTCGCTCGTGCTGACGGCGGGGATCTGGGGATGGATATCTGCACAGGCCGAGAAAGCCCGGGCGGAGAAGGAACGCGTCGAGTTCGCCTATAACGCGGCTCATGCACGGCTGCTCAAGACCGGTTCCGAGCGCCATGTGATCGAGGACAATCTGGACGCCTGGCAAACGCTGGTACGCCGGGGATTTATCGATCCCAACCAGCGCCTGACCTGGCTTGAAGCCATCACCAATGCCAACCGGAACAATCGGCTTTACGGCCTGGAATACACCCTATCCGCACCTGAGCCGGTGCCGCCCGTTGTTGCTGGGGGCTTGCCGCTCGTGCAGACCATTGTTCATGTCAAGATGCCAATCCTGGTGGAAGACGACCTGACCCGCTTCCTCAAGGATCTGCAATCTCACCCGGCCGGACTGATGCGCGCCAGATCCTGCACCGTCACCCGCAACGGCCCGCTGCCACCCCCCACGGTCAATCAGCCGAGTCTCGAGGCGGAATGCGAGCTGCTCTGGTACACGCTGAAGGCGCCGGCATGAGCAACGGAGAGGCGGTGCCGCAGCGTCGCGCCTGGAAACGAGCGCAGTGGAGGCACCGCAATAAACCGGCTTCGCTGTGCTGCTGCGCGGGCACGGCCGCTACGCCGGTTTCCCGCGCAGTGGGGATCGGAGCGTCCGCGCATGCCGGCAGGGCGCCGACGTGGAGCGCCCAGAATAACGACGCCGTGTCAGAGGCACCCGCATGAGCAAGTCCATCTGCTTTGTTTTCATGATGCTGCTTGGATCACAGGCAGGCGCCGAAGGGCGCTTGTTCTACACCGCTGAACAGCGCGCCGGGCTGGAGCACGCGCGTTTGTACCATGTCACCGAACGCGATGCCTCGCAGCCGCGAACGCGGCCGGCGGCCATCACTTATGAGGGCGTGGTACTGCGCAGCGACGGACGCAACACCCGCTGGATCAACGGTCATCCGGTGGACGGGTCCGCTGCCCCACCCGTATACAAGGGCCGGTCGCTCAAACCGGGCCAGTCAGTAGCAAACGGCAGGATTTACGAACCCCACCAGGTCATTCGGGAAACCGAGCCATGAAGCCGCGGCAACAAGGCTTCACTCTCATCGAGCTCGCGATCGTGATGCTGGTGCTGACCATACTTGCAGCGGGCCTGCTGGTGCCTTTGACGACCAGCATTGAGACTCGCCGGATCGCTGAGACCAACAACTCGATGGCGACCATTCAGGACGCACTGATCGGCTACGCCATGAGCCATCGAACCGCAAGCGGCAGGCCCTACCTGCCCTGCCCCGACACCAACAATGACGGCATGGAGGAAGCGCGCGATGCTGCCGGCTATTGCCCCGCCTCGCGCGGCGGTCTGCCCTGGATCACCCTGGGAGTCAAGGGTGACGATGCTTGGGGCAACCGCTACACGTATGCGGCGGACCTGCGGTTTTACTCCAACAACCAGTCGGGTTTCGTTTCCACACCGAC
>DASQBT010000198.1:0-6035 GCA_035635075.1 Thiobacillaceae bacterium
CGCTCTGATCGCGCTTGCTGCGCTGGCCCGCTCCATTGAGTTCGATCCGGTCTGGCCTTGGCGCCCTGAATTTCGCCGTGTCATGGCCTGGGTATGGGGCGCCAAACGCTCGTAAAATAGCGGCTTTCGAAAATCGAAAGCCGCCATGCCCGTCAAGCTACTCCCTCCCGATCCCGCGGCCCTGCATACGGTTGCCGGCGTTCGCTTGGGCATTGCCTCCGCAGGGATCAAGAAGCCCGGCTGGCGCGACCTGACCCTGGTTGAACTTGCGCAGGGTTCGAGAGTGGCAGGCGTATTTACGCAAAACCGTTTCTGCGCCGCTCCCGTCTTGATCTGCCGGGAGCGCTTGGCGGCAGGCAGCGAGATTCGCGCCTTGGTCATCAACACCGGCAATGCGAATGCGGGGACTGGCGCCGAAGGGCTGGCACGCGCGCGCCGCAGTTGCGGCGCAGTCGCCGAAGTCATGAACCTCAACGCGGAAAACGTGCTGCCGTTTTCCACCGGCGTGATTCTGGAGCCGCTGCCCATCGACAAACTCATTTCCGCTCTGCCGGGCGCGAAGGCCGACCTCGCGCCAAACAAGTGGAGCGAAGCCGCGCACGCCATCATGACCACCGACACTGTTGCCAAGGCCGCCTCGGTGCAAACCAAAATTGGCGGCAAGACCGTTACCGTCACCGGAATCGCCAAAGGCTCCGGCATGATCCATCCCAACATGGCAACCATGCTGGGCTTCGTGGCCACCGATGCGCTCGTGTCGCGCGCCTGTATGGACCGACTGGCGAAGGAGGTGGCGGATGTCTCGTTCAACTGCGTGACGGTGGACGGTGACACCTCCACCAACGACTCCTTCATCCTCATCGCCACCGGTCAGGCGGGACACGCGGAAATCACCCAACCCGGCTCGGCGGATCATGCAGCGCTGAAGGCCGCACTGAGCGAGGTCGCGATCAAGCTCGCGCAAGCCATGGCGCGCGATGGCGAAGGCGCCACCAAGTTCATGACCGTGCAGGTGGAAGGCGGTCGCGACCGCGCCGAGTGCAAGCAGATTGCCTATGCGATCGCCAAATCCCCGTTGGTAAAGACTGCCTTCTTCGCGTCCGATCCCAACCTGGGCCGCATCCTGGCGGCAATCGGCTATGCCGGCGTGGCCGACCTCGATGTGGCCCGGATCCGGCTCTATCTGGGTGATGTGCTGGTCGCCGAAAATGGCGGCCGCGCCGCAAGCTACACCGAGGCAGCCGGCGCCGCGGTGATGAAGGAAGCGGAAGTCACCATCAGGGTGGAGCTGAATCGGGGGATGGCCAGCGCCACGATATGGACCTGCGATCTTTCCTACGACTACGTGAAAATCAATGCGGAGTACCGGACCTGAACGTGGTCCGCTTTCTGCATCGCGAGACCCGCTACTTCGCGGCAGCGGGACCGGGTGACAGATTTTTCGGAACAAAGTCGTAGTAGGGAGTCGAAACGCTGGCACCGGGCGGTGCGTACGGCGGAACCGCGCTGCCCTTGGGTCCCAAGTGCCGCACATAGCGATAAATCGCCCTTAAATCGCTGGCGCTCATGGCCTGCAGGGCGGGACTGGGCATGGGCGGCCGCATCGGCAGGTGCGCGCGCGCCAGCCACTGCGCTTCGCTCATCTGCTGGACCAGCATGCGTAGATTCGCCGGATAGGTTGTGCCCCAAGGGCCCTGCCAGCCAACCGCATCGCCGGTCAACCATTCCGTTTCAGCCACCTTGCCGCCCCGTTCTGCATACCCGGTGGTGTGGCAGTCGTTGCAACTCCCAATCAGAACCAGGTAGCGGCCACGGACAATTTCCTGGTCGGCCGCTGTGTGCTCCGCCAGCGCGCAGCCCGAGGCCAGCGATATCCCAATCAAACCGACAAGCGATATTCTTTTGCTTGGTTTCATGTCTCCTCCACGTTTGCAGTCACCCGTACACCATGCACGAAGCAACGCTAGAGAGCTTAGCTGAATCCAATGAATTTTCTAAACCAGGTCGCCTGACAGAGAGGAGACGTCCGGTAAAATCTCCCCATGACGCCAACTAATCTGGAATCCCTGCTGGCCCGCGCCGAAAGCCTGCTCGCCCGGCTCGACGCGCATTTGCCGGCCCTGCCTCAGGAGCTCAACTGGAGGCAAACCCGTGCCGCGCGCTGGCTGGTTGAAACGCGGCAACTGCGCGCCATCATGCGCCCGCATCGCATTGAACCCAGACACCTGCTTGGCATCGACGACCAGAAGCAGCGGGTGGACGCCAACACTCGTCAATTCGTGCAGGGCCGGCCGGCCAACAACGTGCTGCTCACCGGCAGCCGCGGCACGGGCAAGTCCTCGCTGGTCAAAGCCATGCTTGCCAAGTACGCCGGCAAGGGACTGCGTCTGATCGAAGTGGACAAGACCGGTCTGAGCCACCTGCCCGAATTGTTCGACCGAGTGGCCGATGAACCCTATCGCTTCATCCTGTTTTGTGATGACTTGTCCTTTGCCGCAGAAGAACCGGGCTACCCGGCGCTGAAGGCGGCGCTTGATGGATCCCTGGCCAGCCCCTTGGATAATGTGCTGATCTATGCCACCTCCAATCGGCGCCATTTGATGCCCGAATACCTGGCAGAAAATGAAGCGACACGGCACGTCGGCGGAGAAGTCCATCCCGGCGAAGCCATCGAAGAAAAGATTTCGCTCTCTGAACGCTTCGGCCTGTGGGTAAGCTTTTATCCGATGGATCAGGACGTCTATGTCGCCATCGCCCGCAACTGGGTTGAAATCCTGTCTGCGAACAACATCAGGGCAGCGGATTTCGAGACTGAGGCTCTGCGCTGGGCGCTTGCGCGGGGTGCCCGCTCCGGCCGGGTGGCTTGGCAATTTGCGCGCGACTGGGTAGGGCGACAGACCTAGGCCGATACGCGGTGGTGCCAAGTGTTAGTTCACCCCACCCCGCGCTGTATGCCCAGCTTCTTCATTTTTTCCCACAGGTTCTTGCGGCTGATGCCCAGCAGGCTGGCGGTTTCCTGGATCTGCCAGGCCTGACATTCCAGAGCGCGCAGGATATATTCCCGCTCCCGGTCGGCCAAGTACTCGCCCAGCGTGTTTTCCGGCATTCGCGTCTTGCTCTTTGACGTGTCGCCAAACAGGAATCCAGGCGTCAGCAGCGGGCCCTCGGCCAACACACATGCCCGCTCAAGCACATGCTTCAATTCGCGCACATTGCCCGGCCAGGGATGCTCCAGCAAGGCGCGCTCCGCTGCCGGGGAAAGTATCTTCCGAACTTGGCCATGGGCTGCGGCAAACTCCGCCAGCAGGCGTTCCGCCAGCCAAGGGATGTCTTCGCGCCGTTCGCGCAAGGGCGGCAACTTAAGCTGAATGACATTGATGCGATAGTACAAGTCATCGCGGAAACGGCCGGCCTCGACCAGAGTCTTCAAGTCTTGATTGGAGGCGGCGATCAGACGCAGGTCGACCGGAATGTGAACCTCTCCGCCCACCCGCACAATTTGCCGTTCCTGGACGGCACGCAACAGCTTCACCTGCATGGCCGGAGACGTCTCGCCAATTTCATCCAGAAACAGGGTGCCGCCATGCGCCTGCTCGAAGAATCCCCGCTTGGTTTTCACCGCACCGGTAAATGCGCCCTTTTCATAGCCGAACAGCTCGGCCTCCAGCAGGGTTTCCGCCAGCGCGCCGCAGTTCACCGGCACAAAAGGGCGATCGCTGCCAGCCAATTTATGCAGTTTGCGTGCGACCCGTTCCTTGCCCACGCCCGACTCGCCCAATACCAGCACCGAGGCGCGGCTGTTGGCGATGCGGGGCAGCAGGTCATTCAGCCCGCGCATGGCGGGGGATACGCCAAGCACATCCTGAACGCCATCCTGCGCGCTCGCAACGCAATCTGCCAGTGCTTTAATCTTGTTGAGCAGCACGTCGGGCTCGAAGGGCTTCTGCAGGTAATCGCTGGCACCTAGCTTGATGAGCCTCACGGCGTGATCGACGGCGCCATACCCAGTGATAAATATGAAAGGCGGAAGCGTGCCGCCCTCGTTCAACAAGCTGTCGTAGATTGCCTCCCCCGAAAGATCCGGCATCCGGACGTCGCACACCACGACGCCGTAGCGGGTCTGGCGCACGGCCCGGTGGGCATCGCGGCCAGTCCTGTACCAGTCGAATCCGTAACCTTCCAGTTCAAAGCGCAGGGTTAGTGCTCCGCCCATGATCTCGTCGTCCTCGATCAAGCAGATGCGGAAGGCTGAGGCGTTCATCGTCTGTCCTCCAGGGGCAGCATGACCACAAAGACGGTTCGGCCGTCTCGTCCCAGCACCTTGATGCGACCTTTGAGCTGCTGCACGATCTGATAGGTCACCCACAGCCCCAAGCCATGTCCCCCTTTTCTGGTCCCGGTGAACGGCTCGAACAGATGGCGCTTCATTTCGGCCGGAATCTCCCGCCCGTCATTTGCCACGTCTATGGACAAATGGCCGGGCTTCAATCTGATATCCACCGCAACTTGGCCTCCCGGACCGGCGGCCTGAGCCGCATTCAGCACCAGATTGATCATGATCTGGCGCACCAGCGTGGCAGACAAGGGCACATCGCCCAGCAAACCGACGCGCCATTCCCAGTGTGCGCCCTGCTTTTCCACCTCCGCGGCCAGCAGCGTTTGGATGTCTTCAATATCCCGGATGGACAAGGAATGGCTATGCGCGCGACTTTCCACCAGCAGGGCGCTGACAATCCCCTTGATCTGCCCCAAGCCGCGTTCCAACAGGGGCAATACCCGATGGGTCACCGGATCCTGACTGCCGTGCTGCTTCAATGTGTCGACTGCGGTGATCAGGCCGGCGAGCGGGTTGTTGATCTCGTGCGCCACGCTGGCGGACAGCCGGCCCAGCGCGGCAAGGCGCTCGGACTGGATCATTTCCTGTTTCATGTCCTCCTTTTCCTGCAGCTCTGCGCACATCCGATCATAGGCTTTGAACAACTGGCCCACTTCATCCTCGTAGGGATAAGTTCTGGATGGCAAGGTTTCGGGTCGGCGATTGCTCATATGCCGGGCCAGGTTCGTGAGAGGCTCAGCGATGCGTCGCCCCCAATACCAGTTAATGGGCAGCATCACAGCCAGGACCAGCAAGGTCGTGCACAGTGTGCTGCGGCCGAGTTTGCGCAAGCCCAGTCGGAAGGAATCGGCTCGATGCTCCAGCACCAGATAACCTCTGGTCTCGCCGTCTGCGACCAGGGGGAGCGCCAGCAGGATTTTGCCGCCTTCCTCGATTGCAAGCCGACCAACACCTTTGGCTGCAGCAAGGCGTGCGCCCAAGGCTCTATATTCCGGACCCAGGTTGGCAAGCTTGGTCCGTGGTGGATAGCGCTCCGAGTTGGTTGATACAAAGACCTCTTCAGGCTGATTCAGCACCACGATCTGCTCGATCTGGAAGTTCTGCATTTCCGCCTCCGAGCCAAAGCGCCCATGGATAATGCCGTAGGCGGCCCCTGCGTCGGCATGCATGAGGGCGAAGAGGAGGGGTTGCTCCGTGGATCGGGCCAAGACTTCGGACCGATCCAGCAGTGTATGTTTCAGATCGTCGACTGCCCGAGAGAGGTGTGCGCCGCTCACTGCCATCGCGGTGCACACAATCAGCACGCTTCCCCAAAGGGTCAGCTTGTGGCGCAAGCTGAGAGCCAAAACCCCGTTCAAAAACATGGGACCGGTCTGCGAATGATTTTTCCTTCAAAGAATTCCGCGCGTGTCTAGCATGTTGCCGCGCAAACAGTCATTTACTATGCGCGTTTTCTCTTCTGGTTACCTAAGGGTAACAATCTGAATTTGATTTAGATCAAATTAGTTACCTGATCGTAACCAAGCCTTTTGGCGCGTCTGCAATAGGTGGACTTTTTATACGTCATGTGGATGCCGCAAAGGTTAGTTAATAAAGATCAGACAAGCCTAAAGATTCTTATGTTACGACTCTGTAACATTCAAATCCCTGAATGATGCAAAAAATTGAAAATCTCGAAGTCTCCATACAGAGCGTCCTT
>DASQBT010000199.1:0-6797 GCA_035635075.1 Thiobacillaceae bacterium
GGTAACTCCTTGGCCCTAAATTGAGATCGTGGTAACGCGAAAGGAGTGAAAACCATGAAAGCGAAATTTGCAATTCCCTTGACCCTGATAGCAGGTCTTACCCTCGCCGCGGGCAATGCCAGCGCATCGGACGAAGCGTTCGGCGCCCTGCTGGGCGGCGCGACGGGCGCGGTGATCGGCCATGCCATCGGGGGGCGGGATGCGGCAGTTGCCGGAGGCGCCTTCGGCGCGATCGTCGGCGCGGCTGCGGCCAGCGAACAGGACCGCTACTACGACGATTACTACGGTCCGCGACGGGTTTACGGCCCTCCGCCCCCGGTCTACTACGGTCCCCCGCGAGTGGTCTACCAAGAGTTCAGGCCCGTCTATGGTCCGCCGCCGGTGATCATCGACTACGCGCCCGCGCGCTACGGCTACTACGGCTACCACGGCGGCTGGCGGCATAACGATGGTCGCTGGGACCGCGACCGTGACGGGCGCTGGCATCGCGGGTGGTAGTTTCCGCAACTAACTGAAGGTCCGCCCCGCCGACTGAAGAGGCAGGGCGGCCTTCACAGTCCGGCGTGTTCAAACCGTTTGCCGCAAAATGGCAAACATCATTCCGGAAGGCTGGCAGGCGCGCAACGTTCTGAATTCGGACAATCGGAATTATTTGAGGAATGCTTACCGCGTTCTCCTTACTCGCGCCAGACAGGGCATGGCAATCTTTGTTCCTCCTGGCGACCCTTCGGATCCGACGCGATCTCCCGACTTCTACGATTCGACCTTTCGCTACCTGACCGACTTAGGCATCCCTGTCATTAAGTGACGCAAGAAGCTCACATATTCAGAATCTCATAGCTCCTGCTGCGCCCAGCTTACGAGTAAAAGCGCTCTCCGAGTGATACGTAATCAACAGCCTATGCATGGCCCGAGTCAAAGCGACATATAGCACTTTCGCCTCCTCCTGAACTTCGACCTTTTCGTAGGGCATCGCCCCCAAATCGGGGACCGCAACACTGTCGAACTCCAAACCTTTGCATGAATGCATGGTCAGGACTTTGACTGTATCCGATGATGCGTTGAGGCCGGGTTTCCGGACGCCCTTATCAAATCCCGCCGTCACAGGTAGTCCATGTTTGGTTAACTCGGCGGCAAACCTCTCGATTTGGTTATTAAATCGGCACAGCACCGCCATGTCTCCATATGCGACGCCTGCGGCTGCGCGTCCTTTCAGCCAATTGGCAATGCTGGCCATTTCCACCATCACGTCTTTGCAGCGCCGAATTTCGGGGGCCATTTCGTGTCTACCGCCCCTGTCCGGCTGGATAAGGGGAAATTCTTCGTTACTTGCGGATTCGCCCAGGTAGTCTGAGATGAACGAATACGCGAAGTCGAGGACTTCGACAGGATTTCGGTAATTCATCTTCAGGATTGCTGCGTCCTGCAGCTTCGATACCCACACTTTTCCAACTGAATTTTCGGCGGTCCCCGTAGATACTTTGGGCATCGTCATAGAGGAGCAGGAGCGAACTGGTCTGTGGGTCGATCATCTGCACCACCAGCTTGAACCACTCTGGCAAGAAGTCGTGGCCTTCATCGATTAGCAAAGCTGCGTACTGAGCACGCGGCACGCGACCTGCATCGACCCCTGCCATCACCGCCGCCACTTGCCTCTCATAGATCGGTCTGTCGTCTGGTGGAAGATCTAGCTGATACAAGTTGCACATATCCTTGCACCAACCGTGGAAGTGCCGGATTTGAACATCGTTGCCTGCCCCCTTGCGAGTCAGCAACTCCTGAAGTTTTGCGGCCAGCGTCTTGTTGTAGCAGAGTACGAGAATTGGCTTGCCCAATCCCGCTTGCGCCAAGTACAGGCATCGGTAGGCAAGGATCATCGTCTTGCCAGACCCTGCCACGCCGTGGATGATGCGATGCCCCATCCCCAGGTTTCGTGCGAGCTTCTCCTGTTCGAGGTCCATTAGTCTGACGATGTCGGGCACCACCTCGGCAATAGCTTGTGTTGTATCCGGCGTTTCGGACGGTGGTTCGAACAAATTGCCTTGTTCGATCCGTATTTCAGGGAATAGGTGCCAGCGGATGCGGTCAACATGCGCCAAAGTAAGCACTGCCCCATAGTGGTAGTTGAACATCCCCCACAGACGTTTCTGAAGATCTTCACTATCGCCGGACTCAGTCATCTCGTCAGAGCAGATCACCTTGTCACCCGGAATGGCCTGATCGAGCTGGGCGTCCTCAAACTGCTTGCGAGTGATGTTGGTTAGCACAACTCCGAAGCCCCAAGGCAGCAACAGGTGTCCTTTGTAACGCCCCGCGTCCTGCTGCACGAGAAAAGGATCTCGCTCCAACATCTCCTTGATGGCAATGGCGTAGGTCCGCGCCTGCTCCAAGGGATTGGGTTCGGTCTTGACGCCCCTGTCGGTCATCAACTCGACCGTCAGCCGATCCACCTGGCGAACAGTGGCGAGCTTCCAGTCTTTGACCTCCAGCACCAATACTCCGCGACCGGGATGGAGCACGATAAAGTCTGGCCGAAGTTGCTTACGCCCTACCGGGACGTTAAACCAACAGTGGTAGTCATCCTCCAGCTTGGTGAGCAACCGCGTTGCGAAGCGCCGCTCACCGGGCGTCATCTTGACGTGCTTAAGGTGGTGCGAAGGTAGGAGTATGGCCATCCCAGTATGTCTAGGTGACGTATTCTTAGTCATAATTCCCTCGCGGGCTTCTTGAACACCTGTTCATGATGCCATCCCAGGAAGTCGGCGTCGGGAAGGTAATCCCGACTTTGGGGCGGAAGAATCTCCGAACCATGCTTGGATAGCAACGTCTGCCCGGTCACGTTATGACCGATAACGTGGCGACTAAATTCGATGCGGTAGGTGCTGGCGTGCACCGTGAACGCCCCAAGGTCAAAGATCTTGTGATGCAAAGCGCACATCGCCAGTCCGTTGCTTTCGACATCGGGGCCGCCAGCCTGGAACCATTTGATATGGGCTGCTTCTAGTCCGATTGATTGTTGCCCAAGGCGCAGGTCGTAACCACAGACGCAGCAGCGGTACTCATAGGCACGGAGGATGCGTTCGCGAAAACCAGGGTCGCGATTCCGGCGGTTGTATTCGCTTTCCTCTGACCTGGCTTTGCGCGTTTCTGCGAGGTTCAAGCCCACCGTCGCAAGGATGTCGGCATGCAGCGTTTCGGGAAAGTGGGCATCCAGAATTCGCCGCGCGACTTCCTGAATGAGACCTGGGTCATTTCTCAGCGCATTGATGATTGCGGGAGCGAAACCGCCGGATATGTGATGTTCTCTGAGCTCCGTTAGCGTGGGCGTGGCGCCGCGTGCCCTTTGCAAGATACTGGCGGGGCCAGTCAACTGCCACAATCCTCCGTTATCATCAGTTGCGAGATGCCAAAAGGGCAGTTGGCGGTTCCTCCCGGCTCCAGAAGGCCCGAACTCATCAATCAATGCCTTAAGCGGAGCATCGATCTGGCTGAACTCTATGGTCCCAGGTTCACCACGTTGGAGCCTCCCCAAGGCTAGAAGCACAAGCAGAGGTTTGTGTGGCGCCCGCTTGTCACCTTGCTGCCAGACGCGAATTCGGTCAAAGGCGTCGAGTATTTGCGTGCGTGTCATTTCCAATACTTTGCCTTCTGCGGCAGCACCCATCTCACCCCGCCTCTTGGGTCTTCCATGTCGCCAGCGTAGCGCGGAATAAGATGGATATGCAGATGCAGCACCGTCTGGCCGGCCGCTGAGCCGTGGTTTATGCCGATATTAAAGCCGTCCGGGTGATGCGCTGCGTCAAGCATCGCCCTCGCATCATTCAGGGCCTTGAGCAGGCCGAGTTGCTCGGCGCTAGTCGCCTCGAACAACGTGGCGATGTGCCGCTTCGGAATGATTAGCGTATGACCCACTGAAAGCGGGAAGCCGTCCTTATAGATAACGACAAGATCATCCTCGGCCAATACTCTCGCAGGATCACGCTGGCAGAAGGGGCAGGTATCCTGAAGCATCACCGAAGCGGCACCTACTGAGCCCCCTTCAGTTGCTCCATCTGCTCCCCCAATTAATCGAGCTCATCTATCAAAGTCTTTCGCATCTTGTCCACCTTTCCGATCACGTGTTCGGAGTTGTTCTTGATAGTCTGCGTCCAGGTGCAACTCTGATCCAGATAGCTAACCTGGCGCTGGATTTCGGCCAGCTACTTGTCGATGGGCTGAAAGTCGGCGGCGCGTTCGACGTTGTCCATGCGGGCGCGCACGGCCAGGGCCTTGGCGGCCATGAAGCCGGCCTTGAGGTAGGCGTCGCTGGCTTCATCCTCGGCGTCCCAGATGACGACGACGTCGCTGCCGTAGCGGGCCAGGGCTTCCAGGCCGGCCGGCGCGGTGCGGCGCGAGTGCACGAACAGGGAAGGAGGCCGGTGGTGTTGCCGGTGACAGCCTTGTTCCTTTGTTGGTTCACGGTAGCCGATTGGGCCTCAGGCCTTGATTCCACGCTTGGCGTTCACCTTCAGCAGCCTGGCCGCTTTTAGCAGCCCCTCGTCCAGGGTGTAGAACATCTTTGCGCCGTTATTGCTGGCAATGGCCAGGTGCAGCGAGTCGCCGGCGCGCAAGGCGGAATCGAAGTGCTGGACGTAGGCTTTGGCGAGTTCATAGTCCGCCGCGTTGGGCGCCAGTACCTGGAATGACTCGGCCACCATCTCGTCGAATTGGCCTATGGCCAGCAGTGCGTCGGCCTCGGCGAGGCCGCCCATCCGAACTTCGCGTGCGATGAGACTGGCGAACTCGACGCGGGTCCAGTGGCTTATATACAACTCGCCCGCCGTGAGCTTGGTGAGGAATGCCTCGATTCTTGCACTGGTGGATTCTTCGAGGATGAGCGGGGCCAGAAAGCAAGTGTCGAAATACAGCATCAAAGGCCCTCGTCGCGCATCTCCCGCACCAGCTCGGCGCTGGACTTGCGCCAGCGGGGCATGCGGCTGCGGAACTCGGCGAGGGACTTGATGGGGTGTTTGGGTCTTTCGACTGGGGAAATGCGCGCAACCGGCTGGCCGCGGCGTGTGATGACCACCACGTCGCCTGCTTCAACCTGGTCCAGAAGCTGGCTTAGATGGGTCTTGGCTTGTGCCAGGGTGACGGTGCTCATGCGCGTTTCCGGTTGGTCATTATGTTGGTCATATGGTAGCGTGGCTTCTCATTTCGGGCAAGCCGGTGCGCGGCGCCAATTCCCTTCGGTACCGTCTTGTTCTTAACCCACAGACTTGAGCTGCTCGACCTGTTGCCCCAGCGATTCCAGTTCTCTGCCAAGGGCCTGCTGCATCATTTCCACTCGATCAATAACGTTGCCTGCATTGTTCTTGATCGTCTGGCTCAATCTGCGGATGTCCTCCAGGTATTTCACCTGGCGCTGGATTTCATTGAGTGACTTGTCGATGGCCTGGAAATCGGCGGCGCGTTCGGCGTTTTCCATGCGGGCACGGACGGCCAGGGCCCTGGCGGCCATGAAGCCGGCCTTGAGATAGGCGTCGCTGGCTTCGTCATCACGATCCCAGATGACGACGATGTCGCTGCCGTAGCGGGCCAGGGCTTCCAGGCCGGCCGGCGCGGTGTGGCGCGAGTGAACAAATAGCCCGATGGCGGCGTCGCGGTTCTTGCGCGCGGTGTCGATCTCGTCCAGGGTGGACTTGAGGGTGTAGGTGGTGGCTTCCTTGAACTCCACCGCGATGCGCGCCCCGGCGGCGGCATTGTCGGGGCCCAGGGTGATGACGGCATCGCCCACCTTGCTGCGGGGAAGGAGGCCGGCCGTGTTGCCGGTGTCCTCGGCAATGTCGCCGGCCTGGGTCGCAAGGCCTTGCAGGATCTCGAAGCCGGCCTGCTGGAAGTCGTGGCCGTGGGTGGTGGAGGCGGCCTCGGCGGCCTTTTTGGCGCGCATGGCGCCCAGTTCGCTCACCACCCGGGTCTGGAATTCCTGCGCGGCGCTGTTCTGCGCCGCGATCATCTGGGTCAGCTCGCGCTTCATGCGGGCGAGCGCGGAGTTTTCGGCGTCGAGGCTGAATTCAGCGCTGATCTGCTTTTGCGCGGACTCGACCCGGCGCACCAGGCGGCTCAAGGCGGATTGTTCGTTGTCGAGGGAGAATTCCTGCACCACTTCGCCGATGCGCTTCTGCAGGCCCTCGGCAGCGACACCGTGCCCTTCCTTCAGTTCGCGCACCAGGCGGGCCAGGGCGCCTTCTGCATTGTCGAGCGAGAACTCGCGCAGGATGGCATCGGCCTGGGTGGAGAGCGTCTCTTCGACGTGGCCGCGCAGGGCGGCGAGGAAGCGGTTGGATTCGTCGGGGCTGAGCTGCTGCATCAGCGCGCTGTCTTCGCCGACGTGGCGGGTGAGGGTTTCGGCCAGGCTCTTCTCGGCCTGCTCGACTTGGGCGCGCATGAGCTGTTCCAGTTCGCCGTCCTGGCGCACCAGGCGCTCGACCCGCTCATTGAAGCGGCCGCTCTGAGGATCGAAATAGTCCTTGAGGGTATTGGTGAGCAGGGCCTCGGTCTGCCGGCGGTAGTCGTCCAGCCGGGTTTCCATTTCCCGCACCAGACGCTCGCCTTCGTTGCGCACCGAGTCGGTGTCGATGCGACCCTGGGCCTGCTTGAGCGCGATGATGCCAATGCGCAAGGCGGTGCGCGCAAAACGGTTGCGGTCCCGGCCTTCCGGGTAGGAAGCGAGCGCCGCCATGGTTTCGGGGTCGGCGATCAGCAGGTCCAGCCGCAATCCGGCGGCGGGGCCGTCGGTGGATTCCGCGGCCGGCGGC
>DASQBT010000200.1:0-12223 GCA_035635075.1 Thiobacillaceae bacterium
GCGCGGATGCCGTTGTTGCGGTCAATGGCGGCACGCACACGACTCCATTTATCCTGAGCGGTAGCACGCTGACTGGGACCGACAACACGTTCCAGGGGCCCGTCACCTGGAGCGGGGGGACGATCTCGGGCGCTGCGAGCACCACCTTCACCAACAATGTTGCCATCACGGGCGCAAATCCCAAGACGGTCTTCGGCGGTCGCGTCGTCAATTTGGAGGGAATCACGACTTGGAGCGGCAACACGGCTGCCAACAACAATGCGATCCAGTTCTGGAACGGCGGGACGATCAACAATTTTGGAACGTTCAACGACTCGAATCCGTTTAATTCCTTCATCGAGCATGTCGTCGGTGGTCCGCACAACTTCAACAACCTCGGGACGTACAACAAGACGGCCAACACAACGACGACAGTAGACCTCGGTGTTGTCTTTAACAACTCGGGAATTGTCAACTTGAACGCGGGCGTGATGGATTTTGTATCGGGCACGCAGGGGCCGACGGGCACGATCCAGGTCGCGAGCGGAGCCACGTTCCAGCAAGAGGCGGCCAGTACGGTGGGGAACATGATCACCGCCGGAACCCTGGCGCTCTCCAACCGGAATCTGACGGTCTTTATCGACTACAACAACGCCAACTTCGGCGTCGGCAACAGCTTTAACCCTCGGGCGAACGTCACCGGCACCGGGCTCATTCTGGCCGCCCCCAATGTCGCCCAGGTGGTGACCGGTATGGGGGTCACCAACGGCGGCACCACCACGCCGACGCTCACTATCGGCAACGTGCACGTGGGCGCCAATACTTTCAACTACCAGATCGCCAATACCGGCACCACCGGCCCGGCCCTCCGCGGCGCGCTGCAAACTGCGGTCAACAGCGGCAACATCACCGATGCACGCTTGTCCGGCTCCGGCGTCACCGCCTCCAACTTCGGCCCCGTCGCCACCGGCGCGAATACGGGCAACCTGGGCGTGACCTTCACCGCCGCCAGCGCCGGCGCGCTCGCCCCGCTCAGCGGCCAAGTGGTGCACATCATCAACAATTTCGACAACGTGGCCGACCAGAACCTCTCCATCGTTCTGGGCGCGGGCGCGGCGGCCTACAATCTGGCTGCCGCAAGTGCCACGCCCAACCCGGTCAACTTCGGCAATGTGCGCGTGGGGACAGCCACGGACCAGGCTTTGAGCATCACCAACACTGCCCCCAATGACGGTTTTTCCGAGAAGCTCAACGCCAGCATCAGCACCAACGGCGCCCCGGTTACCGCCAGCGGTTCGTTCAATCTGCTGGGGCCGCAAGCAACTGACAACACCAGTCTCCACGTCGGCATCGACACGAGTAGCGCGGGCGCCAAGAGTGGCAGCGCGACGATTGCACTGGTCTCCGACGGCACGGGCACTAGCGGGCTGGGAACGACTAGCCTGACCTCGCAGACGGTGAATGTCTCCGGGAATGTCTATCAGGTGGCTCAGGGCCAGCTTAACACGGCCCCATTGAGCTTCGGCACGGTGCAGGTCGGCCAGACCGTCCAGCAGACCCTGTCGATCAGCAACGTCGCCACCGGCCCAGCGGGTTTCGTCGAGGATCTCAACGCGAGCTTCGGCAATTCAACGGGAACAGGGGCCGGTGCCATCTCGGGGACGGGCTCCATCAGTGGCTTGGTGGCCGGCGGCACTAACAGCAACACCATGGTCGTCAACGTCAACACCTCGGGCGCCGGTACCATCAATGGGGCCATCGCGGTCAACTACTTTACTGCCGGCGCGGTTAGCGGCGTAAGCAACGGGCTCAGTGTCGCATCGGTTGGTTCGGAGAGCTTTGGCGTTTCCGGAGTGATCCAGGCCGTGGGCCAGATCGTCGATCAGGCGCAGCCAGTGATCAATACCGCGCAGCCGATCAACCTGGGCAACGTGCGCATCGGTGCCGCGTCGCCCACCGCATTCGTGAGCGTCACCAACCAGGCGACGGGCAACCAACAGGCCGCGCTCAACGCCAGCATCAGCGGCAATGCGCCGATAACCGCCAGCGGCAGCTTCAACCTGCTTGCTCCGGGCGCCACCGACAGCACTAGCCTGCAAGTAGGCATGAACACCGGCGCCGCCGGCGCCATTAACGGCACCGCGACCATCGCCTTCGTGTCGGATGCCAGCAACATTGGTGGTTGCACACCCAACTGCCAGTTGAACCTTGTCTCGCAGAACGTGCAGGTAACGGGCAACGTGTATCGCTTGGCCAATCCGACCCTAAACACCCCGAGCGTTACCCTGGCGGCGCGTGTAGGCGATACCGCACCTTCGGCCAGCGTGAGCGTGACCAACACCTCGCCGGATGCCTTCACCGAAGGCCTCAAGGCCAGCTTCGGCACGACAACTGCCGGTTTCACTCCGACGGGCTCCATTGCTAACCTCGCCGCCGGCGGCACCGACGCCTCCAACCTGAACGTCGCGCTGGCCAGCACCGCCACGTCGCAGAATGTCAGCGGCACCGCGCAGGTCAATTTCGAATCCACCGGCGCCGGAACCACCGGCGCGACCGACATCTCGGTGGGTTCTACCCTGGTGAATCTGGTGGGCAAGGTCTACCAGCAGGCCGTCGCGCTGGTCAATACGGCCGCGGTCAATTTCGGCATCGTGCATGTGGGAGACGTAGTCACCGCACAGAATGTGTCGGTGACCAACAATGCGCCCTCGGCTGTCTTGAATGACGTGCTCACCGGCAGCATCAGCGCCACTGGGCCATTCACGGCCGGCGGTAACCTCGGCGCTGGACTGGGCGCCGGCGCAACCGATGCCAGCAGCTTGATGGTCGGCCTGGATACCAGCACCGCGGGCAGTTTCAACGGCCAAGCCACGATCAGCGCCCAAAGTCACAACGCCGACATGGCCGACCTGGCCCTCGGAAATGCGTTGGTTAGCCTTTCTGCCACCGTCAACAATTACGCTGTTGCTGATTTGAAGAAGACCGGCGGAGCGGGCAACTTCACCAGTAGCGGCAACATCTTCACCCTCGACCTCGGCAACCTGGTACAGGGCACGGGAGCAGTGGATGCCTTGCTGGAGGCGCTCAACAATGTCGCCGGTCCATCGGACCTATTGAATGGCTCATTTGATTTGTCCGGCAGTACCCATTTCCAGCTCACAGGCTTCAACAATTTCGCCGACTTGGGCGCAGGGGATGCGGCTGCGCTGGAGATCGGATTTGATCCC
Organism: Thiobacillaceae bacterium; assembly: GCA_035635075.1. Taxonomy (GTDB): domain Bacteria; phylum Pseudomonadota; class Gammaproteobacteria; order Burkholderiales; family Thiobacillaceae; genus DASQBT01. Next base: position 3,207 of record DASQBT010000200.1, read on the forward strand.
ACGCTCCTTGGCTTGGTAAGCGACACCATCACGCTCAGTGCCTTTGGTCACAATGCCAGCGGATTCGTTGGCGATACCCAAGTCCTTACCCTGATACTGAAGGCCAATGTAGTTGCAGAGAGCGTCCCTGAGCCCGGATCGCTGGCGCTGGTCGGCATCGCCCTTCTTGCCTTGGCCATCATCCGGCGCAATTCGGCAAGGCCGCAATAATACTGAGAGCTTGTGGGCGAAAAGGATTGTTGTTAACCTGCGCGACGCTGTTCCAAGCAAAGAGAGAGGGAACACATGCTCATGCAATGGCAGTCCCGCTTGCTGACGGGACTTGCGGCCGTCGCGCTGGTGCTCGCCGCAACCGATATCGTGATGTTCGGCACCAACCAGAAATCGCAAAATGAATTCAACGGCCGAGCCCAATACATCCAGCAAAGCCTCCAGCTAGAACCGATCTACCAGGGCATGATCCGTTCCCTGGCGGAGTTGTCAGCGAAAACGAACGATGAGCAGATCCGCAACCTGCTGGCGTCTCAGGGAATCAGCTTCACGGTTAATGCGGCGTCGGGGACCGGCAAGAAATGAGTGACATGCATTTAGGCGTCAATCGCTCCAGCCTGTTTTTGCCGCTGTTGTTTATCGTCAGCACGCTGGTCCTGTGGTTTGGTTTCCAGACTTACCAACTGATGAAGAAGCGGGACAATCTTAAGAAGCTGCAAACGAATCAGGAAGCCATGTTCACCAATGCCCGGAAGATGCGCGCTCAACTGGACAGCATCGCTGCCGGTACGGCCCGCTTGGCCCAGCAGGGTAATGCCAACGCCACCCAGATCGTAGATGCGCTTAAAGCCAAGGGCATCAGCATCAACCCCAACGCCACTCCCGGCAAATAAGCGCTTCCCTCGCGCCTGCAAGGCGAGTAAGCGCGACCAAGGCCAAGAACTGACTAGGCCAATAACTCCAAGTGCCAGAAAATGCGGGTTTGAGCTGATTGGCTGATCTATCCAACGGCGCGTGAAAAGACTTCGCTTATTCCTTGAAGCCGGGAACCTGGAAGATTCCCCGCAGTTTCATCAATTCGTCCCTGTGCAGCCGCGCCAACTGTGCAACCAGCCTCTTGCCTTTCGAAGTGGAATGAACTTCCACAGCGCGTCGATCGGTGGTGCTGTCCTTGCGCACAACAAACCCCAGTTTTTCACAGCGTGTTACCAGCGCGACCACGCCATGGTGATGCGACTGCAGCCGCTCGGCCAGTTCGGTAATGGTTGCCCATTCCCGACCGTGAAAGCCATTCAAATGCAATAGCAGCAGATATTGCAGGTGCGTGACTCCGTATGTTTGGGTCAATTCTTCGCTGAAGCGCAGAAACCGTCGCAACTGATAGCGAAAGTCGGAAAGCGTTTCAAATTCCTCTTTATTCAATGTTTCTTGCCACCTCAAAAAGTTTTGGCTTGGTCGCTTGGTATATTATCAAGTTATGATATTATCATGCCATGATATAAATTGACTGACCCGGATAGGGTTTATTTTCAATTGGTTAGGAGAGCGATATGGAAACGACGCTGCAAATGCCCGAAGTGGATGTTGAAGGATACCTGGTCGACCCGGCAGACTGGAGCGAGGATGTGGCCGAACAGATTGCCCGTCAGGAGAATATCCGGCTCACTGAAGATCACTGGGATGTCATCCGCTTTATTCGCGAGTCTTACGAGGAACACCAGATCATCCCCGACGCTCGTTTTGCCATCAAACATCTGGCGCAGCGCCTCGGCGGTGACGGGCGCAAGAAGTTGTTCGAACTCTTCCCCTACGGGTATGTGAAGCAGGCATGCAGGATTGCGGGAATGCGGCGGCCGCGTGCGTGGAGCACAGGCTGACTGTGCTGCTTCGCCCATAAGGCATCGAAGTTACACGGCATGTTCAGGCGCCCCCGTCGAAGCAATCCGCCGAAAGGTTCATGCTGTCTAATGCCTGATTTCACGCTGCTTAGCCCCGTGGAAGCACTTCGCTCCGCGGGTGCTGCACTGTCGATGAAATGCTGCGCCGCAATTAATCGTTGGAATTTGCACGGAAATTAACCATTCGTTGAAAAGCCGACACTTGCTCCCTATTCAGGATTGGAAAGGAGGCCGAATCTAGCGCAGGCGTGGGAGGCACGCATATTGCTCATTGGTACTTAAACCAAAATCATATGGGCATCCAAATGTTCGGAAACTTCTTCGGAAAGAGCCATCTTGAAGAGGATGGCAAGGTCGATGCGGGCTATGTGCAGGATCTAGCCTCCTCGTTCTTGGCGAACCTGGATCGAGCTGGCATCGTTACGGATGCCGCCGGCATCGTTCAGTACTTGAATGAGCCCGCTGCAAGACTCACCGCTTGGTCAGAAGCCGAGGCGATAGGCAAACCGATAGATACGGTGGTGAGCCTGGTCGGGAGCGAAAATGGCAGGCAAATGGGGAGCCATGTAACACAGGCATTGGCAAAAGCCATGGCTGCGCCATTGGGGCTCAATACCATGCTGATTCGGGCGAATGGATCCCAGGTAGCGGTGGAAGGAAGTGTGGCGCCGGTACGCAACAGGGATAGTCGCATCGCAGGCGCCTTGGTGCTGCTGGAGGACGTAACGCTTCGACGCAAAATTACCGACAGCCTGGCCCGGGAGGCATGCCATGATGCGCTGACCGGATTGGTGAATCGGCGCGAGTTTCAATCACGTCTGGAAGCGGCCTTTGCAGGTTCGCTTAGACGAAGCGAGATCCACGCGTTGTTGTACCTGGACCTGGATCAGTTCAAGGTGATAAACGATAGCTGCGGCCATACTGCGGGCGACAGGCTGCTGTGCAACTTGACTGAGCGGCTCAACTTGCTGTTGCACCCGAATGAAACCTTGGCGCGGCTGGGTGGCGATGAATTTGGCGTGCTGATTCAGAATACCGGCTTGGATGACGCTGTGCGCGTTGCCGAAAACATGCTGTCTACCATCAAGGCCTTCCGTTTCTTTTGGGAAGGCAAGTCCTACACCATCGGCGTCAGCATCGGAGTGACCCTAATGACGCGCAAATCCGACGACGTGAATGCGGTAGTTAGCATCGCGGATGCCGCCTGTTATGCAGCAAAGGAAAAAGGCCGCAATCGCATACAGGTGTACAACCCGGATGACATTGAACTGGGTCAGCGCCAACAGGAAATGCGGGCATTGTCGCGCATTTCCACCGCCCTGGACGAGAATCGCTTCGTGCTTTATTACCAGCCGATCATCCCGCTGTGCGGCAGCGATGAGGACAGGCAGCATTGTGAAATATTGGTGCGCATGATCAATACCGATGGCACACTGGCGCAGCCTGTGCAGTTCATACCGGCCGCAGAACGATATAACCTGATGCCTGCACTGGACCGCTGGGTCATTACGCGCGCATTTGATATTTTTCACAAACGCTACCCGACGCCCGAACTCCAACGCGCGCATCAGTGGTCGATAAATATTTCCGGGACTTCGCTCTCCAGCGACAGTATCGTCGAATTCATCCGCGAGGAGGCTGCGCGCCATCAAATCGAGCCGCAATCCATTTGCTTTGAGCTTACCGAGACGGCAGCCATTGCCGACATTGACCGCGCCGGCAATTTCTTATGGGGCTTGCGTATGGATGGCTTCCGGTTTGCACTGGATGATTTCGGCATAGGCATGAGTTCGTTCTCTTATCTCAAGAGTCTGCCGGTGGACTATGTGAAAATCGATGGCGAGTTTGTAAAGAATATCCTCGACGAGAAAGTCAGCTTGGCGATGACCGAGGCAATCACGCGGGTGGCAGGCGTGATGGGTATTCAGACAGTGGCGGAATACGTGGAAAACATCTCCATCCTGGAAAGGCTGCGTGAAATTGGCGTCAGTTACGCCCAGGGCTACGGCGTCAGCCGACCAATTGTGCTGGAAGAATCAGCCAACGTGTCTCCCATGGCGGAGTTGCGCATGCGCAAGCAGTTTGCATAGGGGGATCAAACAGACTGCAAGGCATGCTCGCCACGTTCGGGACGTTTCATGTCAGTGGCAATGTTCAGTATGAACTCGATGTTAAGCTGGCGTTGAATGTCTGCAAACGCTGTCTCAGCAGCTATGCCAGTGACATATTGCCCGAGGCTGATACGCAGCTTGTTGGGCATCGCGCGGCCAAGGCAAGCATTTCCTTGCCGGCGGCGTGCCGCCAGGCAGCTTTTCTCCATCCCTTGCAACTTCCAATGATGCTTTGGTCAGCGGCGCAAAGGCTGCCGTAAATCGTCCGCGCGACAATGTGTGACGAATAGGTTTACCGCATGCACTTTGCACGCTGACGGGCCGCAATTGCGTTACGTGGCGCGCAGCCCCACCAGGATGGAAGGAATTCATTCATCCTCAACTTGCAGGACTACCCCGTCAACAAGATGCGTTAAGGCAAATCGGGTTCGCCTTGCATCGCGGCTGTAATCGTTGTCTTCGGCATGGCGATCGCGATTGTGCATTTGTGGTCACGTCGGAAAATATTACGTCGGCTTATTGACGTTCTTCTGTCCATGCTTCGTCAATCGCAGCAGGCAGCATTGAATACCATTGATGATCAGCATGTTACGTGTCCTTGTGGCATCCCAAGGGAGATGAAGGGACGCGACTCGGACTTGCTCCCAGCATTTTTCTCTTACAACAACCCGATTCCTTTTCCAGAAGATGGCTTCTATCTGATTGTTACATATCGTCAATTTCATGCTGGCATTGTTATTGCTGCTTACTTTACGAGCCGGTGAGGTCCCACTTCTGCCTGGCGAAGAAATGTCACTACCGATCCAATCAGGGGAGAAACAATAATGCGTCTATCTAAGCTTTTAGTTCCTGCGACGTTCGCCGCCATGATGTTTCCGGCGACCTCTAATGCGTTACTCATTACAGTCACCGGCGGAAGCTGGTCGCTCGGTTCGGGGTGGGCCGCTGGATGTACCACTGCCGGATGCGATAGTGGCCACACTCAGCTCAACATGGACTGGACCACAGACCTCGGGCTTGCGCAGTCTTTTAATCTCATCAATGTCGGTGACCACTTCGACGTGACCTTCGGCGCCGGCAAATGGAGCGAGGAAGACAATACACTCGTTGCAGGCGAAACGGACAACCTCAACATCACGGGTAACCTGGTTCTCACCTCGCCCGTTTCGACCACTGGACTGAATGTCGGTGTCACCGGCACGATTACCGGCAACCTCGACGACAGTGCCGTTGACCTCAGCGTCACCTTCGCGCCCGTGACGGTGAACTTTGGCACGACGGGCCAGTTTACGGTGGACCTCTCGGACCCTGCCTGGAACTGCAATCCGAGCGGAGACTGCATCTTCACCGCCGCTCACGGGATCCACCCCGACACCCCTGGCTCCGATATCCAGACCGTCACGGCCAGGTTCACCTTAACGCAGGTGGATCAGGTGCGGGGTGATCCGGCGTCAACGGTACCCGAGCCCACTACACTGACATTGCTGGGCTTGGGCCTCGCCGGTCTTGGCTTGGCACGCAGACGGCAGCAGGGCGCCTGATCAAACTCAAGGCAGGCCGAGAAGGGGGTGCGCGAGCGCGCCCCCTGTGTTATGGCGATTTTGCCGCTCAGGCGCGATCGCCACCGCCACAGCTGCGCATGGTCACTTTCACTTCCTTGGCAGCGGTCCACACCTTGCCGCCCGCCTTTACGAGGGCACGCACATCTGCCGTTTGACCCATCTTGACCCGGGTTGACATGCATCCGCCGAAATCAGTCAACTTGAACTCCGCTATTACGGGATACACGTTCCGCTCGGCCAAAATGTAGAGGGAGTCCAAATCACGCGTGTTGACGGTTACTTCAACCGGGACCGAGGCGCCGTTTTCCACCGCACCGCAAAAGCTCGCAGGCGCTGTTTTTAAAGATAAACGCACCACAGCCACCTACGGCCTTGTAATGCAGGGGATACGACTTATCGCGCCGGCAAGCTCACCTCCACCACGTGTTCCAGATGGTCATCCACCAAGGGAATTGCATCGCCGTCCTGCTCGATGCCATCGACCGTCACCCGCGTAGCGCCGCGATTGGGTTCGTCCCCGGCGGAGACTTGAGTGATGGCGATGTGATACACGGTTTCGCGGTAGCGATAGTGGATCTTGAACGCCTGCCAATGTGTGGGCAGACATGGCGCGACATGCAGCTTGTCGATTTCCAGGCGCAGGCCCAGCAGGGATTCGACGATGAGCCGATACATCCAGCCGGCCGAGCCGGTGTACCAGGTCCAGCCGCCGCGACCGGTATGGGGCGCCAGCGCGTAGACGTCGGCGGCGATGACATAGGGCTCCACTTTGTAGGTCTCGATGGCTTGCCGGGAGTTCGCGTGGTTCGCCGGGTTGATCATGGTGGTGAGTTCCCAGGCGCGTTCACTGTCGCCCAAGGCCGCGAACGCCATTGCCGCCCAAATGGCACCATGGGTGTACTGTCCGCCGTTCTCGCGCACGCCGGGCACATAGCCCTTGATGTAGCCGGGGTCCAGCTCCGACTGGTCGAAAGGGGGATCGAGCAGCTGGATGAGCGCGTGCTCGCGCCGCACCAGCCGTGCGTCGACCGCCTGCATGGCAAGGCGCGCGCGTTTGGCATCGCCTGCCCCGGACAGGACCGCCCAGCTTTGTGAAATCGAATCGATCTGACATTCGGCGTTGTCCGCCGAACCGAGCGGCGTGCCGTCGTCAAAATAGGCACGGCGATACCAGCCCCCGTCCCAGCCGTGCCGCTCGAGGTTCCCGCGCAGGCGCGCGCTCTCCGTGGCGCACAGGTCGGCAACGGCAGGATCGTGGTTCAGGCGCGCCAGCGCGGCGAACTGGCGCAGCACGTCGTAGAGAAAAAAGCCCAGCCACACGCTTTCACCCAAGCCCTTGATTCCTACCCGGTTCATGCCATCGTTCCAGTCGCCGGAGCCCATGAGCGGCAGACCATGTTCACCGAAGGTGAGTCCGTGCCGGATGGCCAGCACGCAGTGCTCATACAGGCTTTTCCCGGCAATGGACTGGCCGGGCAGATCGTAGTAGGAATCATCGTCCGGACTGAGCAAACGGCCCTCGATGAACTTGACCGGTTCGTCCAGCACACCGGTATCGCCGGTGCTGAATACGTAGCGGCAGGTGGCCAGGGGAAGCCACAGATAATCATCCGAAATATGCGTGCGGACACCGCGGCCGGACGGCGGATGCCACCAGTGCTGGACATCCCCTTCGTGGAACTGGCGGCTTGCGCACAGGAGCAGCTGGGCGCGCGTGAGTCTGGGTTCCGCATGCACCAGCGCCATCGCGTCCTGCAACTGGTCGCGGAAGCCGAAGGCGCCCCCGGACTGGTAAAAGCCACTGCGCGCCCAAAGGCGGCAGGCCACGGTCTGGTACAACAGCCAACCATTGGTCAGCACGTTGAGCGACTCGTCGGGGGTCTCCACCTGGATCGCGCCCAGGGTATGGTTCCAATAATGCCACGCTGCTTCGAGCGCGCCGCGGGCGGCGCCCGCGCCGTGGTAGCGATGCACCAGACTGTTTGCATCGTCATCGGCCGACATGCCCGCCAAGCCGAGCCTGAAGATGATCTCGCGCTCCTGGCCGTCGGCCAGGTCGAATCGCACCTGGATCGCTGCGCAAGGATCCAGGCCGGCGCCCACTTTCCCGGACAGATGGGTGCGCGACAGCGCGGCGGGGTTCGCCAGACTGCCGTTGCGGCCGATGAATTCGGTGCGGTCGCAGGTAGTCGTGCGGTTCAAGTCGTCCACGTCGAAGAAGGCCACCCGCTCGGGAAACTCGGTGTTGTATGGGTTGCGCGCGTAGACCGCTCCGCTGTAGGGATCGAATTCGGTGGTCACGTACATTGCCGATTTTGGCCGCAGGTCGCCCAGCACCCATTCCACGTAGCCGGTCGCGGAGAGCCGGCGCGGCCGCCCCGAGATATTGCGCACCTTGAGCACGGAGAATTTGACCGCCGCCTCCTGGGCGACGTAGACCCACAGTTCGGAGCGGATGCCGTCCTCGGCATGCTCGAATACGCTGTAGCCGAAGCCGTGCCGAGTAACGTATGGCGTTGCGCCGCGCCTGGGGAGCGGCGTCGGCGACCAGAAATGGCCGCTGTCCTCGTCGCGCAGGTAAAAGGCTTCGCCACCCTCGTCGGATACCGGGTCGTTGTGCCAGGGAGTAAGGCGGAACTCGTGGGCATTGTCGCCCCAGGTGTAGGCCTGCCCGCTCTCCGAAATGACACTGCCGAAGCGAGGATTGGCCAGCACGTTCACCCACGGCACCGGGGTGAGCTGTCCGGGCGTGGTGGTAATGACGTACTCGCGGCCGTCCGGCGTGAACCCGCCGATCCCGTTGGACAGAATCAAGTCGCGCCGCGGCAGTTCAAAAGCGGCTGGCAATTCAGGGGTGCGGGCTCGGCTCGGCACCAGTCGCGGCACCCGCAATTCCATGGCAGGGTGGCGGTTGATCTGTTCCGCCAGGGTTCCGCGGCTGTCGCTGAAGATGGCGCGGGCAACCGTCTGGAACAGGGTGCGGTCCTCCTCCGAAATCTGCTCGGCGGAACGCACGAAGATGCCCCCCGGCCGGTCCATCACCTGGGCTTCAACGCCCACCGCCACCAAGCCCAGGATCTGCTCCTGCAACACCTGCCGGTAGCCGGCGCGGTCTTCATTCCAGATCACCAGATCGACTGCCAGCCCCTTGAGGCGCCAGTAGGCATGGGCCTGGACGAGTTGGCGCACCAGTTCGATATTGGCCAGGTCGGCGATGCGCAGCAGGACGATCGGCAGGTCTCCGGAGATCGCATAGCCCCACAGCCCGGACTGCCCGCGCCGATTCTTCATGAGCACGCTGCTCTCGGCGCGCAGCGCGGCATGGGAATAGATGACCGAATTGGCCAGACGGCCGTAAAGCTGCGCGTCGGCTTCGGCGGCGTTGATTTGTCGCAGCACCACCTGGGCGTGGGTCCATGCCAGCTCGAAGACCCGGTCGGCCAGGCGCCGGTCCT
>DASQBT010000201.1:0-9053 GCA_035635075.1 Thiobacillaceae bacterium
AAGTCGCACGGCTCTACACCGAGGGGGACTTTTTAGAGCGGGTAAAGGCGACTTTTGCCGGTGACTTTACGCTGGTTTTCCACCTGAGTCCTCCACTCTTCGCCAAGCCCGATCCGGTCACGGGCATCGCACACAAGCGGACTTATCGCAGCCGGTGGATAATGCCGCTTTTCAAGTGCCTGGCAAAACTCAAAGGATTACGCGGCACCCCCTTCGATCTCTTCGGCTACCGGGAAGAGCGCCAGCTCGAACGGCGCTTGATTAGCGACTACGAACACGTCATGGAAGAACTACTGACGGGCTTGGAGGCCCGCAATTATGAGACTGCGGTGGAGATTGCGACGCTCCCTGAGCAGATCCGGGGTTACGGTCACATTAAGCGCCGCTACTGTGAACACGCCAAGAGCCGTAAGGCAGAGTTGCTGGCCATGTTCCAGCAAGGCGGGAAGCCCGGTGAGAAACCACGTGAGGCCAGCCTGGAGGGTCGCCAACGGCATAGTTCCCTCCTGGAAGCCGGTTCTGGCGGGACTTGAGGCGGCAGGTAGTGCCCTAAAAAGGCGGTTTGACTATTCGCCGCCACGACTTTCCTGAGAAGATGTCCGTTGCTAAGCGTAGCGCTAACACCGTTGCGATTGAGATAGTGTTCCTATATCGGTTGTGGAATTTCCCCTCCTTTCCTCGAAATAAACGAATGCCATAGGACCCTGTTGTCCATGCGTACTTGGCTTTTTTCCCTGTTGCTGCCAATGTTGCTTTCGGGTTGCGGTGAGGTCTGGAACGACCCCTATCCGCGCGAGAGTGTGAGCCCGAATACCCTTTACACGGTGTTTGAAGAGCGTCCCAAGCACCTGGATCCGGCGCGTTCGTACAGCAGCAATGAGGTAGAGTTTACCGGGCAGATATACGAACCGCCGCTGCAATATCATTTCCTCAAGCGACCCTATACCTTGGAACCGTTGGCAGCGACGGCCATGCCCGTGGTACGTTACTGGGACAAGGATGGGCGCGAATTGTCCGCAGACAGCCCGCCGGAAGCCATCACGCGCACTACTTATGACATCACCATTAAGCCGGGCATCCGCTACCAACCGCATGCGGCGTTTGCCGTGCTGCCGGACGGCAGGCCGCGCTATCTCGGGCTTACAGCGCATGACCTTGAGGAGGTTAATACGCTGGGGGATTTCTTACACACCGGCACGCGCGAGCTTACGGCCGAGGATTATGTGTACGAGATCAAGCGGCTGGCCAGCCCGCGCCTCAATTCGCCAATTTTTGGCCTGATGAGCGAATATATCGAGGGGCTAGATGAGTTGAACCGGCGATTGGTAGAAACGGCCAAGTCGCTCCCGAAAGCGGCATGGCTCGACCTTCGTCCGTATGAGTTGGCCGGTGCCCAAGTCACAGGGCAATACAGCTTCCGTATTACCCTTAAGGCGCACTACCCGCAATTTATCTACTGGCTGGCCATGCCTTTTTTTGCTCCCATTCCCTGGGAGGCGGAGCGCTTCTATGCGCAGCCCGGGATGGCGGAACGCAACCTCAACCTCGATGGCTTTCCAGTGGGAACCGGGCCCTTCATGCTCAGTGAGAATGATCCCAACCGGCGCCTGGTGCTGACACGGAATCCCAACTTTCATGGCGAGACCTATCCGACCGAAGGCGAGGTGGGTGATGCCGAAAAAGGCCTGCTGGCCGATGCGGGAAAGCCGTTGCCGTTGATTGATCGGGCGGTGTTCACCCTGGAAAAGGAAGAGATTCCGCAATGGAACAAGTTCCTCCAAGGCTACTACGACACCTCCGGCATCAGTTCGGACAACTTCGACCAGGCTGTGCAGTTCTCGCCCGAAGGCGAAGCCGACCTCACACCCGACATGAAGCAAATGGGTATCCGGCTGGTGACTGCCATCACCACGTCCAGCCACTATATGGGTTTCAACATGAAAGACCCTGTGGTCGGCCATCTCGGCGGCGAGGCAGCGCGCAAGCTACGGCAGGCAATTTCCATCGCGGTGGATTACGAGGAATTCATTTCGATTTTCCTCAATGGTCGCGGCATTGCCGCCCAGGGCGCGCTACCGCCCGGCATATTCGGCTACAAGGACGAGATCAATCCGGTCGTGTATGCTTCCCCCGGCAAGCGCCGCAGCCTGGACGAGGCCAGACAACTGCTGGCTGAAGCCGGCTATCCCCATGGGCGCAACGCTAAAACTGGCGAACCCCTGGTGCTGTATTTTGATACGGCGGCCACCGGGCCCGACGTCAAGTCACGGCTGGACTGGCTCATCAAGCAGTTCAGAAAACTCGATATCCAACTGGTGATTCGTGCCACCGATTACAACCGCTTCCAGGACAAGATGCTGCAGGGCAATGTGCAAATTTTCGAGTGGGGCTGGAATGCCGACTATCCTGACCCGGAAAATTTTCTCTTTCTGCTGTACGGCCCCAATGCCAAGGCCGGCAGGAACGGCGAAAACGCCGCCAATTACAGCAACCCAGAATTTGACCGCCTGTTCGTGCAGATGAAGGGCATGGCCAACGGACCGCCACGGCAGCACGTCATCGACCGCATGACGGCACTGCTGCGTGAGGATGCGCCCTGGCTGTTCGGTTTCCATCCCAAAAGTTTCAGCCTGCAGCATGCCTGGGTGGGCAATGTGAAACCCAACCTCATGGCCAACAACACACTTAAATACCAGCGCATCGACCCCGTGCGGCGGGCGCAGCAACGCGCAGCCTGGAATCGTCCAGTGCTGTGGCCTTTTGTGCTGGCGGCGCTCATTCTGGCCGCCCTGATCTGGCCTGCCTGGCGGCAGTATCGTCGGCATGAGGAGGATAGGGCTTGATCCGCTACTTCCTGCGCCGCCTGCTGTATACCTTCCCGATGCTGATCGGCGTGAATCTGATCACCTTTTTCCTGTTTTTTGTGGTCAACACGCCGGACAACATGGCACGGATTCACTTGGGCGTGAAGCACGTCACGCCGCAGGCCATCGAACAATGGAAGGCTGAACACGGGTATGACAAGCCGCTTTTCCTCAACCGCGAGCAAAGCGGTCTTAAATCGCTAACTGATACCTTGTTTGTGGAGCGCTCGCTCAAGCTGTTCGCTTTTGATTTCGGCCGGGCGGATGACGGACGCGACATTGCCCGTGATATCAAAACGCGCCTGTGGCCCTCGCTGGCGATTGCCTTGCCGGTGTTTGTCATCGGTCTCATGGTCAACATTACTACCGCGCTGCTGATGATTTTCTACCGCGGTACCCGGCTTGAATATTCAGGCGTCGCCGGGCTGATTACGCTGATGTCGATTTCAGGTCTGTTCTACATCATTGCGGGGCAGTACTTCATTGCCAAGCTCTGGCAATGGTCACCCATTTCCGGCTATGACGACGGGATCGGCGCCTTTAAGTTTATCCTGTTGCCCGTACTCGTTTCGGTGGTAGCGGGTATAGGCAGCGGGGCGCGCTGGTATCGGACGATATTCCTGGAGGAAATCGGCAAAGATTATGTGCGCACGGCACGCGCCAAAGGACTCTCCGAATTGCGCGTGCTGTTCCGTCATGTGTTAAAGAACGGCCTCATCCCTATCCTGACCGGCGCGGTAGTGGTGCTACCGCTGCTGTTCACCGGTAGCCTGGTGACGGAATCCTTTTTCGGGATCCCGGGCCTCGGCAGCTACACCATAGACGCCATCCGGGCGCAGGATTTCGCCATTGTCCAGGCGATGGTGTTTCTCGGCTCGGTACTCTACATCATCGGCCTGCTGCTGACCGATATTTCCTACGCGCTGGTTGACCCGAGGGTGCGCCTCACATGAGCTTCCAGCCGGTTCTGCTGTGGACGGATGTCCTGATCTGGCTGCTAGCGCTGGCCAGCGTCGGTCTCGCCTGGTCTATCATCCGCACCCCGGTGTGGCGTTCCGCCTGGCACAAGGTATTGCAGCGGCCTATGGGCATGGCGTCGCTGGTGGTGCTGGCTGCCTTTGGGCTGGTAGGCCTGGCCGACAGCCTGCATTATCGGGGAAGGCTCGACAACGGCCAGCTGGATGTGGAAGTGAAAAGCGGGCTTGATCGCGCACTGGCGCCGCTCACCGCACAAACCGAGCGCACCTACTCGGCCCCGCTTGCCACACATGCTCAGGCCAAGGAAACCATCGCGAAGCCCGATGGCCGCCCGGTGCGGGAAACTCCGCGTCTGCAATTTGGCGGTGCGCAGCTGGCGGATCCGGAAAAGGACTGGGCGAGGGACGTCTTTTCGCGCACGGCGATAGGACTCGGCTTGGGCCTGTTGGCCAGCCTAATAGTTGCCGGCTTGCTGGCTTTTGCCCTGAGCATGCTCAGGCGGTACGACTTGATTCATGCTTTTTCACGCCTGTGGCAGCCGCGAAAAACCGATCTCGCCTGGCGCAGCTTACTGGTGACTGCCACGCTGCTTCTGCTGGCCGCGGGCGTAATGGCCAGCCTGGCGGGCGGCTACCATGTGCTGGGCACTGACAAGGTGGGCCAAGACGTCCTCTACCAAACCTTGAAGAGCATACGCACGGGGCTGCTTATCGGCACGCTGACGACGCTGGTGACCTTACCGGTAGCCATAGCCCTGGGTCTGCTGGCTGGCTATTTCCGCGGCTGGGTGGATGACGTCATCCAATATGTTTACACCACGCTCAATTCCATTCCTTGGGTGCTGCTGGTGGCGGCAGCAGTGCTCATCGTGCAGGTGTTCATCGAACAGCATGAGAGCAGTTTTTCCTCGGCGGCCGAACGCGCGGATGTGCGTCTGCTGGCCCTGTGCCTCATTATTGGCCTAACCGGCTGGACGGGGCTGGCACGGCTACTGCGCGCTGAAACCCTCAAGCTCAGGGAGCTTGATTATGTGACCGCGGCGCGTGCCTTTGGAGTGAGTGGCCCCCGCATCCTGCTGCGGCATATCCTGCCTAACGTGCAGCACCTCATTCTGATTTCGGTGGTAATGGACTTCTCCGAGCTGGTACTGGCTGAGGCCATCCTATCTTATGTGGGGGTAGGCGTAGACCCGGTAATGAACAGCTGGGGCAACATGATCAATGCAGCGCGGCTGGAACTGGCGCGGGAGCCGGTGGTGTGGTGGCCGCTGCTGGCCGCTTTCGGTTTCATGTTTACGCTGGTGCTGGCGGCCAACCTCTTTGCCGACGTGGTACGGGACGCGTTCGATCCCCGTACTACTAGCGGGGAAGCCAGATCATGAGCCTGCTCCAGGTGGAAAATATCAGCGTACGCCTGGGCGATAGTGTTCCGGTGGACGGGATGAGTTTCACCATTGCTGCTGGCGAAACTTTTGCGCTGCTAGGCGAATCCGGATCAGGCAAGTCCATGACCGCGCTGGCGTTGATGCGTCTGCTGCCAGCGGGTGGACGCCTTGTCAACGGCCAAGTCAGTTTTGATGGGCAATTGCTCGGGGCGCTGCCCGAGTCGCGGATGCGCACCCTGCGCGGGCGCAGCATGGCGATGATTTTCCAGGAGCCGCAGACTTCGCTCAACCCCGTGCTCACCATAGGCGAACAGATTGCCGAAGCGCTGCCTGCAGGCAGGCCACGCCGTGAGCAAAAAAGAGCAGTAATCCGGCTGCTGGAGGAAGTCGGCATTTCCGATCCCGCAACGCGCATCCACAGCTATCCGTTTGAACTATCCGGCGGACAGAAACAGCGCGTCATGATCGCTCAGGCGCTGGCTGGGTGCCCAAAACTGCTGATCGCCGACGAGCCCACCACGGCACTCGATGTCACGCGGCAGGCGCAAATACTGCAACTTATCAAGGGGCTTGCTCGCGAACGCGGCATGGCGCTGATGCTGATCACCCATGACCTGGGTGTTGCCCGCTACATGGCCGATCGTGTCGGCATCATTTACGCGGGGCAACTGCTAGAGAGCTTACCGGTTGACAGGGAAATCGGCCTGGAACGGGCTTTTCACCCCTACACGCGCAAGCTGATGGCCGCTGTCCCCAGCCTGCAGCGCGCCGGCGAAAGGCTTGCTGCCATTCCCGGTCGCGTGCCGCCGCTGAACCAACCCTTTGCCGGTTGCCGCTTTGCCGATCGTTGCGCCCAGGCGTTCGCACCCTGCGCCGCTACGCCGCCGCAGTGGAGCCAGCTTGGCGAGGGTCATGCCGTGCGCTGCCATCTTGTCGCGTACCCGGACACCGCCCGGAAAATCGAGGCGGCTGAACCGCTGGAAATTATCGCCGCGAGCCATGCGCCAGTGCTCGCCGTGCGTGACCTTGCCGTGACCTATAACCAGCGTACCAGCCAGCTGTCTGGCAAGCAGCGCGTCCATGCCGTGGCTGGCATCAGTTTTGAGCTGGCGGCGGGTGAAACCCTGGCGCTGGTGGGCGAGTCCGGCTGCGGCAAAACTACCGCGGCCAAGGCCATTCTGGGTTTGACACCGGTCAGCAGCGGCAAAGTGGAAGTAGACGGACACGATATCACGGGACTTTCTGAGCGCCGTTTCAAGCCCTTCCGACGATTGGCGCAAATCGTCTTCCAGGATCCTTACAGTTCACTCAATCCCAGGATGCGGGTGGGTGATATTCTGCAAGAGGGTTTGACGACGCTGGCTGTGGGCGAGGCATCTGGCCGCCGACAGGCCATTGCCACCTTGCTGGAAAAAGTTGGCTTGGACTCCGAGGCGATCACCCGATACCCGCACGAATTCTCGGGTGGACAACGGCAGCGCATCGCCATTGCACGGGCACTGGCGGTCAAACCCAAAGTGCTGATCTGCGATGAGCCCACCTCGGCCCTGGATGTTTCGGTGCAGGCCCAAATACTCAATCTTCTGGCCGACTTGCAGCGTGAAGGAGGCTTGGCCATGCTGTTCATCACCCATAACCTGGCTGCCGTGGGGTATCTTGCACACCGTGTGGCGGTGATGAAAGCGGGGAAGATAGTCGAAGTGGGTCCCACCCGCGACATTCTGACCCGGCCGCAGCATCCCTACACGCAGGACTTACTGGCGTCAGTGGTGTAACAGAGCCGACGGAACTGCCAGATGAGAGGGAAAAACGGTCTGCCGCCAGACAACGCTATTCGTTGGCCACCTCAAGCCCCGTGAGGGTAGCCGAACCGTGCTTGGAAAAAATTAATGCCACAGAACCCCCAGTTTCCTGAGCTCTCGTTCAATCGCTCTTTTAAGGGAATTCAACTATTCCACCGTCCTGAGGAGATCGCATGAGGCATTTACACTCACTCTTCCCTTTGCTTCTGCTTTCCACCGTTACCGTATCGGCCGGTACGATTCATCATCGCTTGTCGGTCGACGTCGATCCCGCCACGCATTCACTGAGTGCGGTCGACACGGTGACCCTTCCCGCCTCACCGGTGACGGAAAAATTGAGCTTCCTGCTCAATGCGCATCTGAAGCCCATTTCATTATCGCCGGGTGTCACGATCCAACTGGATAAGGAGAACGTGGCCGGGAGCGAAGTCGGGATTGAGCTTGAGGAATACGATCGCTCGACCGATGTGAAACTGAATTCGTATGAGGTCACCTTCCCAGAGAAACCTACGGGTGAGGTGACCTTTGCCGTGAAATACAGCGGGGTAATTGATTATGAGATCAAGCCGCTGGGAGAAGAATACGCGCGCGGCTTCAGCCAGACACCCGGCATCATTACCGACAAAGGCGTCTATCTCGCCGGCTCGACCTTCTGGGTGCCGCGCTTCAAGGAGCCATGGATCAGCTTCGACCTCACTGCCACGATGACACCGCCGTGGACCGTCGTCAGCCAGGGAACGCGCACCGTGAACATGACCGCGAATGGCAAACAGACGGTCCAGTGGAGTTCGCCCGAACCGATGAAGGAAATCTATTTGATCGCCGCGCCGTTCACCGAGTATCAGCGGTCCGCCGGTGCGGTCGAGCTGATGGCGTTCCTGAGAAAGCCGGATGAGACGCTCGCAAACCAATATCTCGAGACGACCGCGCAGTATCTGGAGATGTACCGGCAACTCATCGGTCCATATCCGTTCGCAAAGTTCGCACTTGTCGAGAATTTCTGGGAGACCGGTTACGGCATGCCGTCATTCACCCTGCTCGGCGAGCAGATCCTCCGCTTCCCGTTTATCCTACACTCGTCTTATCCGCATGAACTCCTGCATAACTATTGGGGGAACAGTGTCTATGTCGATGTCAGCACGGGGAATTGGTGCGAAGGCTTGGCCGCCTACCTGGCGGATCATCTCGTGGCAGAGCAGCGCGTCCAGGGAGAGGAGTACCGCCGGACGACGCTGCAGAAATTCTCCGATTATGTCACGCCGGCGAACGATGTCCCGCTGAGCCAATTCGTCTCACGAACCAGCCCGGCTACGGAAGCGATCGGCTATGGCAAGAGCTTGATGCTCTGGAACATGCTGCGTGAAAAGGTCGGCGACGAGGCATTTGTGCGCAGTCTGCAGAAATTCTATCGGGATAATCAGTCTAAAGTGGCCTCGTACGCCAACATTCGTTTGGCCTTCGAGTCGGTGAGCGGGCAGGATCTAAAGCCCTTCTTCGCGCAATGGGTCGAGCGGGCCGGCGCGCCGGAACTGCTACTCACTAATGTCTCCGCCACTTCCGATCCTGGGCCGTACCGCGTGATATTCACGCTCACGCAGCGGCAAGCGGACGATCCATTCATGCTCGACGTACCCATCGCGATCTCGTACGAGAATCGGATCGAGGTGAAGACGGTGACGATGACCCAGAAGGAGCAGACCTTCGAGCTTGCCTGTTCGGCGAAGCCGCTGCTCCTTCAGGTTGATCCACAATTCCAGCTCTTCCGGAAACTGCATGACAGTGAGAGGCCGCCGGCGCTTTCCAGAATTTTGGGTGCGACAGCATCGCTGATTGTCTTGCCGTCGAAGGCAGCGCCGGAGCGGCTGGCACCCTATCGGGAACTGGCCGCGAGATGGTCCGCTGACCATTCGAAGCCAATAAGTATCGTGCTGGATACCGATCTGAAGACGCTTCCATCCGATAAATCTGTCTGGGTGCTCGGCAGCGAGAACGAATTTGCCGCCGTGGTGAAGCAGGGCCTCACGT
>DASQBT010000202.1:0-5041 GCA_035635075.1 Thiobacillaceae bacterium
CCCCATAACCCTTGGCCTTGGGGAAAAGGTAGGGCGTATGTCCAGTGAGTGGTTGCAACTCGCGCAAGAGTTCAAGGGCCTGACGTGAAAGCGGAACAGTGTGCGCCGGCAGATGCTTGCCTACCTTCATGCGCATGGCCGGGACTTTCCATTCCTTGGCCTGCCAGTCGATCTCCTCCCACCGTGCAAAGCGAAACTCCTGGGCGCGAACGAACGTCAGTAACGCGAAATAACAGGCATGCCGGGTTATAGGCTCAAAGCCATTGGCGGCCCGCAAATCCCGCAGAAACTCGCCGAATTCGAGACGGTTGGTAATTGCCGGGCGGTGAGTAGTGGCAGGCTTGGTCATAGCGCCCAGCAGATGCGCAGCAGGATTGTCTTCAGCCCTGCCGGTCGCCACGGCGTAGCGGAATATCTGCCCGCACATTTCACGCAGGCGGCTTGCCGTGAAGGCGATGCCCTGAGCCTCAACCTTGCGCAGCATCGCCAGCAATTGCGATGCCTTGACCTCCGCAACAGGCAGATGGCCAATTTCCGGGAACACGTAGCCTTGCAGGTGAGTGAGGGCCTTGTCGGCGGTCACCTTGGCCCAAGTCTGAGCTTTACTAGAGTGCCATTCGCGCCCCACGGCCTCAAAGCTGTTGGCATGTGCGATCTTCTTTGCCCGCTTGGCTTCCTGCTTCGCTTCGCCCGGGTCGATGCCGTCAGCGAGCAGTTGCCGGGCCTCAGCCAGCCATTCGCGACCGCGTGCCAGGCTCACGTCTGGATAAGTACCCAGGGCCAGCGTCTTCTGCTTGCCGCTGAATCTGTAGTTCATCCGCCAATACTTGCCGGCCTGATTCACCAGCAAGTAAAGGCCTTTCTCATCGGTGAGCTTGTAGGGCTTCTCTGCGGCCTTCGCTTTCCTGATCGCCGGGTCTGACAGCGGCATGGTACGCACCTTTGGGACTGTTGATGGTATCGACCTTGCTGGTACCTCAGATACCAGCATAAGTACCATCACTGTGATGGTATTTCAATGCTACACCATGAAACAGCCTGACACAAGGAAACCTCTCTTATTCCCTGCTAATACTGTGTTTGTGCTACGTGGTAAGACGGGGTAAGAGGGGTAGATGGTGCCGACTATCTGACTCGAACAGATGACCTACCGCTTACAAGGCGGTTGCTCTACCAACTGAGCTAAGCCGGCATTGGACAGCGCAGGATTCTAACAATTCTGCGCATACTATTTGATGATTTTCAGCTTGGGACGGCCCTTCGGCGGCTCCGGAGGCTCGGGGCCCTGTTCCGCGGCAGCAGCGTCGGTCGTCTGAGCGTTCGCTGTGTCCTCCACTGGAAACTGCATGCCTTCGCCGTTTTCCCGGGCGTAGATCGCCGCCACCCGCTCCACCGGCACGCGAATCTCCTGCGACACGCCGCCAAAGCGCGCGGAGAACTGAATCCAGTCGTTGTCCATGGTTAGGTTCCGGGTGGCGCCGGCGCCGACATTGAGCACGATCTGCCCGTCCTTGGCGTAACCCGGCGGCACGCGGGTGCGCCCATCCACATGGACCAGCAGATAAGGGGTGAAGCCGTTGTCCACGCACCACTCGTACATGGCGCGAATCAGATAGGGCCGGGTGGACCCCGGTTTCGGCCCCTGCTCCATCTACTTGCGCATGGCTTTTTCAGTGGGGGTCAGCGCATCGATGAACGCGGGCCGGGAAAAAAGCCGCTCGCGGAATTTGAGCACCGGAGCCGCCTGCTTCGGCAGTTGGATGTCGTAGTGCTCGAGACGCCACAGCAGGGGCGCGATCGCGACATCCAGCATGGAGAACTCGTCGTTCATCAGATAGGTTTGCTTGGTGAGTATGGGGGTCAACTGGGTCAGAGCATCGCGGATTTCCTGACGCGACTTGTCTGCGGTCTTCTGGCTGCCGTGTTCAAGCTGATTGACGTGGGTGAACAGGTTGCTCTCAAAGTTGTACAGCACCAGCCGCGCGCGCGCGCGCATCACGGGGTCGGCCGGCATCAGCTGCGGATGGGGAAAGCGTTCGTCGATGTATTCATTGATGATGTTGGACTCATACAGCACCAGATCCCGCTCGACCAGGACAGGCACCTTGCCGTAAGGGTTGATCACGGCCAGATCCTCGGCCTTGTTGTGCAGGTCCACATCGATGACTTCGAAATCCATGCCCTTTTCAAAGAGCACAATGCGGCAACGGTGGCTGTATGGATCAATAGTTCCCGAGTAGAGGGTCATCATGGTGGAAATCCCTTAATTTAGTGAGGCGGCCACATTATGCAGCGACACTTTTGACGTTGCACAACACGGCAATTTCAAACAGGACAACGGGACGCCTCGACAACCCGCTGTGCCAACTGCAATTGGATTCGGCGCGCGCTTGGATCATTCCGCTTGTCCGCTGTAAGCGGGCGTCCGACCTGCTGCATTTCACCGTCGCGCCGGATCAACAGCTTGTGCATCCCAAAAAGCCGACAGCCGGAACTTGTCCGGCTGCCGGTCGCGTCGTCCAACGTCGAACTAGTGTATGTCCCTCCAGAACTCCTTCTTCAGGTAATAAGCCACGATGAAGAACATGCCTAGAAATAGCAGCACGAACAGGCCGGTGGTCATGCGCTTCTCCTTGGCGGGCTCGCCCATCCAGGCAAGATAATTCACCAGGTCGCCAACCATTGCGTCGTACTGGGCAAGAGACACGGAACCCGGCTTCACCAACTCAAAACGATCGAACACGCGCCTTTCCTCTCCATCTGCCTCCTTCTCGGTGCGGAAATGTGCAATTTGCTCGCCCTGCAGCGTGGCCATGACATGCGGCATTCCCACCTTGTCGAACACGACGTTGTTCCAGCCCGTGGGCCGGGAATCATCGCGGTAGAAGCTACGCAGATAGGTGTACAGCCAGTCCGGACCGCGCGAGCGAGCGATTACGGTGAGATCGGGCGGAGTCGCACCAAACCAGTCTTTCGCGTCCTTTTTGCTCATCGCGATGGTCATGGTCTCACCGGGCTTTTCACGGGTGAACAGCAGGTTTTCCTTAATCTGGTCTTCGCTCAGACCCAAATCCTGCAGCCGGGAATAGCGCATGTAGTTGGCGCTGTGGCAGTTCAGGCAGTAATTCACGAACACGCGGGCACCCCGCTGCAGCGAGGCCTGATTGGTCAAATCAACGGGCGCCTTGTCCAGCCTGACGCTTTCTTCGGAAGCGGATGCGAGAGCGGGAACGAACGCCAGCGCCGCGACTAATTTCATGATGCGTTTCATCAGCCAGTCACCCTTTCCGGTTCGGGTTTGGTTTTGTCAGATGCAAGATAGAAAGGCATCAGCGCGAAACAAGCCGTGTACAACAAGAACATCATACTCAGTTTTCCGTCACTGATCGCCCGGGTCGATCCCCAGATGATCCCCACCCCCAGGGCGATGATCGCAATGATGAAGGCGTTTTGCAGTGGCCCCAGAATCGGCTTGCGTCCCGCCTTCGAATACCATGGCAACGCATAGAAGAAGCCCAGATAGATCACGGTCAGGATGCGCGCCAGCCAGGTGAGCGTGGGCTCCGCCGGCAGGACGCCCAACCAGCCGAGGCCGATGAAGGCAAGCACGAACGCAGCGAGGAACAGCTTGTAAGTCGGGCCCCGATAGCGGATTGACTTCACCGGACTATTGTCGATCCAGGGCAAGGCCGCGAAGATCAGAACCGCAATGCCCATCATCACCACACCCGGGAATTGCGAGCCGAACAGCGGTGGCACCGCGCGCAGCACCGCGTAGAACGGAGTGAAGTACCAGACCGGCGCGATATGCGGCGGCGTCTTCAGGGGATCGGCCGGTTCGAAGTTCGGATGCTCCAGGAAATAGCCACCGCCATCGGGCCAGAAAAAGATCACGAAAGCGGCGAAGAACAGGAACACGATAACACCGACGATATCCTTGACCGTGTAGTAGGGATGGAAGGGAATGCCGTCCAGCGGTTTGCCCTTTTCGTCCATATATTTCTTGATTTCCACACCTTCCGGATTATTGGAGCCGACATGATGCAGGGCGATGACATGAGCGACCACCAGGCCCAGCAGCGCCAGGGGAATGGCGATCACATGCAGGGCGAAGAAGCGGTTCAGGGTGGCATCCGACACCACATAATCACCGCGAATCCAGAGAGTGAGATCGTCACCGATGCCGGGAATGGCGCCGAACAGGGAAATGATCACCTGGGCACCCCAATAGGACATCTGACCCCAGGGCAGCAGATAGCCGAAGAAGGATTCCGCCATCAGGCACAGGAAGATCAGCATCCCGATCAGCCAGACCAGTTCCCGCGGGCTTTTATAGGAGCCGTACATCAGGCCCCGAAACATATGGAGATACACCACGATGAAGAAAGCCGAGGCGCCGGTCGAGTGCATATAGCGGATCAACCAGCCCCACTTGACATCACGCATGATGTATTCCACCGAGCCGAAGGCCAGATCGGCGGCGGGCTTGTAATTCATTGTCAGCCACAGACCGGTCAGAAGCTGATTGATCAGCACGACCAGCGACAGTACTCCGAAGATATAGAAAAAGTTAAAGTTCGGTGGTGCGAAGTATTCGCCTACATGCTCGCGCCAGAGCTGGGTGAGCGGGAAGCGTTCGTCGATCCAACCGCGTAAACCTGTAGTACCTTGCGTATTCGCCATGATACAGCCTCTCTAACTAGCAACGCTAAGCGTTGCGTTCGGCACCGACCACCACCAGCGTATCGGTGATGAACTGATAGGGAGGCACCTCCATATTGAGAGGTGCGGGCACTCCCTGGAAGACCCGGCCGGCCAGATCGAATTTGGAACCGTGGCAGGGGCAGAAAAACCCGCCTTTCCATGCCGGTCCCAGGTCGGGCGGGGCTACGTCGGGACGATAGGTTGGCGAACATCCCAGATGGGTGCAGACCCCCTTCATCACCAGAATCTCCGGCTTCATCGAGCGGGTAATATTCTTGGCATAGGGCGGTTGCACGCTTTGATTGGAATTGGGATCGCGCAACTGATCGTTCAGGGT
>DASQBT010000203.1:0-18332 GCA_035635075.1 Thiobacillaceae bacterium
CCCTGCGCTTCGGCTCAACCCACACCTTCTTCCCGATCAGGAGTCAGAAGTCAGATGATAGAAGACAGACAACAAGGCATCGCGCAAAGCGCGATCCAACAAAATCTGTTCCCTGTCCTCTGACTCTTCTGAAACCCTTTACGTCTGACGACCATAGCGTCTTGGCCCCACCCCTTCCCATCCCGAACAGGACCGTGAAACAAGATCGCGCCGATGATAGTGCGGATTACCCGTGTGAAAGTAGGTCATCGTCAGACTCCTACACCAAAAGCCCCCGATGAGATGATCACTCGGGGGCTTTCTTCGTTCCACGCGTGATAGCACCGTAAGCACCCAACCGATCCACCTGTCGAGCGCGGCATTTGTCCGATAGAGCGAATAGGCAAAGCGTGCGCTGGTCCCGCAGTCCTGAAAGACTAGCCAGAACTTCCTCACTTGAGATTGAAGACGCCGTCGGCGGCGTTAGAATTGCTGCCATGAATGTGTTGTCAGGTTCCCACAAGCTCAGGCGCGGTTTTGGGCTCTACAAAGTATCTAACAGATGAACCTGTTGTTTCCTCTGATCCGCAAGCTCAACGACCAGCGTTTCCATTCGGGCGAGGACCTTGCCGCCGAGTACGCTGTTTCTCGCGGCACCGTGAACAACCTGATCCAGCAGGCCCGGGAGATGGGGCTGGAGATTCACGCAGTCAGGGGTCGCGGCTATCGCCTGGCGCACGCTTGCCAGTGGCTGGATGTGGATGCGCTCAGCAAACGGCTGGCCCGCTCGCACAAGGCGCTGAACGTGGAGGTGGTGGAGCAGATCGACTCGACCAACAGCCGCCTGCTGGAGCAACTGCGGCATGGCGATGCCCCGTCCGTGCTGTGCGCCGAATATCAGACCGGCGGACGCGGGCGGCGCGGCCGCGCATGGGCCGCCGCGCCCGGCGGGGGGCTGATCTTCTCGCTGTCCTGGCGGTTTGAGCGGCCCGTTGGCGAACTGGGCGGCCTCAGCCTGGCGACGGGGCTCGCCCTGGTGCGCGCGCTGTCGCGCCACAGCAGCCACGCGCTGCAGCTGAAGTGCCCCAACGACATACTGGCAGGCTTCAGGAAACTGGCAGGTGTGCTGGTGGAGATACAGGGCGAGGCGTCTGGTCCATCGGCCGCCGTAATCGGGGTGGGCGTCAATCTGCTGCTGCCCGCGTCGCTGCGCGCGGATATTGCACAGGGGGTGGTCGACATGGACGAACTGGGACGGACGTCGGACCGCACCAGCATGTTGGGGGATTGCCTCGACGAACTGCTCGCCATGATGAAGCGTTTCGACGCCGCCGGGTTCTCGCCCCTGGTGGAGGAATGGGCTCAGTGGCACGCCTACCAGAACAAGGACGTCAACCTCATCATGCCGGGAGGAAGGCGCGAGACCGGCCGGGTGCAGGGGGTGGATGCCAGCGGCGCCTTGTTGATCCGCCAAGCCGATGGGACGCTCACGCGCTACAGCAGCGGCGAGGTCAGTTTGCGGCCCCATCATGCCAGGCCGGCTGCACGATGAGCATCCTGCTGGTCGACATCGGCAACAGCCGGATCAAATGGACATTGAACCGGGACGAGCATGCAGTGGCTCACGGCGCGCACTTGCTTGGTGAAGCAAAATCGTTCCGCACCGCGATAGTGAACCTGGCCAGGCCGGAACGGGTCATTGCCTGCAATGTGGCGGGCGAGACCGGGCAGGAGGCGCTGTCCGCGGCAGTCAGCGCTTGGGGCCTTGTGCCGCAGTGGGTAACGGCCAGCCGCGAGGCACATGGCGTCATCAACTGCTATGCCATTGCGGAAAACCTGGGGCCGGACCGCTGGGCGGCGCTGATTGCGGCCCACGCGATGGGATTGGGCGAGACGCTGGTGGTCTCGCTGGGCACGGCCATGACTGTGGACTGGCTGCGCGCGAATGGAGAGTTTGCCGGCGGGATGATCATCCCCGGTCTGAGGTTAATGCGGGAGGCCCTGGCTCACGGCACGGAGGGCGTTGGCTATCAGCAGGGCAAGATCAGCGGCTTTGCCTGCAGCACCGCGGATGCGGTGGAGGGCGGTCTGGCCTGTGCGCTGTCCGGCGCACTGAGGCAGGCGCGCCAAACCGTCATCGATGCCACGCGACACGCGCCGGTATGTCTGGTTACCGGCGGCGATGGCGCATGGCTGGCAGCCCTGCTGGATTTTCCGGTCGTCCTGGCACCGGATCTGGTATTGCAGGGCCTTGCCTTGATGGCCCGCGGGAATGAGCATTGATTGGGCATTGGTGAACTTGAAGGACGGCGAAGGGTGGAGCAGCACACACAGTCAATCGGGCATCCGGAACGGGGAATCAATGCTATTCAAGCTTTGTGCTTTATTGAGTCGCCCCATCATTCGGCAGCCATTCTCTCTGTGGCGAGCAGGATTGTTTCAAACTCATGTGTGCTGCCTCATTAGATGCGTGCGTTGATTTTCGTCCTGGTGTTGCTGAATCTGGCAGTGGTCGGACATTTCCTTTGGGTAAAGCCGTCGGCCTCGCTCAGCGAGGACAGGATCTCCCTTCACTCCGACCGGATTTCTCTGCGCCGCACCGAAGTGACTGTGGCAGTGCAATCCGGCCCCGCGTCAGGCAAGAGCAAGTCAGAGGTGATCTGCGTGGAATGGAGAGGCCTGCCCGCGGACGAGTTCGAACATGGCCGGGATGCGCTGCGCAGCCTGGCCAGCGAACAACCGCTGTCCATCATCGAGACCCCGCTGGAGAAGATGTATTGGGTGGTCTTTCCGCCGCTGCCCAGCCGGGATGCGGCGCTTACCAAACTGGGGGAAATCGAGGCATTGGGGATCAAGAATGCATCAATCATCAACAAGGACTCGCTGCGCGATGGCATATCCCTGGGCATGTACGACAGCGAAGAGTTTGCCCGGCGCCGTGTGCTGAATCTTGAAGCCAAGGGCTTGAACGGGCTCAATATCGAATCCAAACCCAAACAAGGAACCGGCTATTACTTCGTGATCAAGAGCGAGCAGCCCGAAGTGCTCAAGCGCCTGGACAAGCTGAGGCAGACCTATCCGTCAACGACCTTGTCAAGGGTGGATTGCCATGTTTAGGCGAAGGGCTATTCAAGCGCATAGTCCAGTGCCAGGCCGACGAAGACACTGGCGCCTAGCCAGTTGTTGTGCAGGAAAGCCTCAAAGCAGCCCTTACGTTCGCGCCCCCGGATGAGGTAGAGGTGATAACCGGCAATGAAGGCTGCAATGCCGAGCCCAAGCTGGAACATCAGACCACGGTGGTTGTGCGCACCAATCCAGCCCAGCATGCCCAAAGTGGCCGCATAGCATAGGGCGATTGCGAATAGATCGTAGCGGCCGAAAGTGATGGCAGACGTCTTGATGCCGATCCTGAGATCGTCAGCGCGATCCACCATGGCGTATTCGGTATCGTAGGCGATGGACCAGAATACATTCGCCAGCATCAGCATCCAGGCCTGGGCCGGCACCTCACCTTGAACCGCGGCATAGGCCATGGGAATGCCGAAGCCGAAGGCCATACCAAGATAGGCTTGGGGGATGGCAAGAAAGCGCTTGGTGAACGGGTAGCTGGCGGCCAGCAGGAGCGCGGGCAGCGAAAGTGCAAGCACCAGCCCGTTTAGCGGCAGGATCAGGATGAATGCGGCAATCGACAACACCGCAGCCACGGCCAGAGCCTCCGCCGGGCTGATCAGGCCGGAGGCCAGTGGCCGGTCCTGGGTTCGCTCCACGTGGGCGTCGAAGTCACGATCGGCGTAATCGTTGATGGCGCAGCCGGCGGAACGCATGAGGAAAACGCCCAGAATAAAAATGCCCAGTATCAACAGCGGCGGCAAGCCGCCCGCTGCGAACCACAGCCCCCACAAGGTTGGCCACAGGAGCAGCAGCGCCCCGATCGGCTTGTTGAGCCGGATCAGGCGGGCGTATGCATATAGACGCTCAGCGAGAGTCATCATTGACATCGAGGATGGCCGGCAGAAACACTTCGGTCACCATCAGGCCGCGCCCTTTCAAGCTGAAGCGGGAACGCCGCGCCAGCAGCTTGGCGCTGTCGTCCAGGGCCACGACGCTCGCGGTCTGGCGATGCAACTTGTGGCGCGGATGGAGGGCCCGGTAGGACAGGGGATGACGCCGGACAAGGTGGTTGGCGAACAGGGCCTCGCCCAACGGGCGGGTGCCCAGCCTGGTGACCGAGTTCCAGGGGCCGCGCAGGTTCTTGAGCGGGACCACGCTATGGGCAAATACCACCGCCTGCCCGTCACAGTAGAGCACCACTTCCCTGACATAGGCGTACTGGCCGCGGCGCAGGCCGAGTTCGCGTTCTTCGTCGGGATTTGCCGGACGGATTCTGGTGCCGACCCTTTCCACGGAGAACCGGCTGCAGCGCTGTTTCAGGCGGCGGGTCAGCGAACCGCAATGAACGAGCCAATCCTGCAACGGCGCGGGAATCAGAAAAGGGTGGCAGAGCCACCCCGCAGTCGATCTGGGCAAACGGGATCTTCACGGTAAAACCGGCATTATGCCAAATGTGAAGCCGCAGCGTAGGACCGTCGCAGAGACGAGGATGGTGAATCATTCCGGCAGGCTAGCTGCGTTCGAATTCCTGGCGTTCGCCAAACCAGCGGATCAGATGTTGTCTGGCCAGGTCGGGAGACTGCTTCAACAAAGTATCAGCCAGGCGGGCAGAGGCTTCGAGCAAATCGGCATCGCGTTCCGGGTCCGCAAAGCGCAGGAGGGGAACCCCGCTTTGCTTCGCTCCGAGCAATTCTCCCGGCCCCCGCAGCAGCAGGTCCTGGCGCGCGATTTCGAAGCCGTCGGCGGATTCGTAAATGATTTTCAGGCGCGCGCGCGCCAGCTCGCCCAGGGGCTCCTGATACAGCAATACGCACGCCGATTCACGCCTGCCGCGACCGACGCGCCCGCGCAATTGATGGAGCTGGGCCAGGCCCATGCGTTCGGCGTGCTCGATCACCATGAGGCTCGCGTCGGGCACATCCACGCCCACTTCGATCACCGTGGTGGCGACCAGCAACTGCATGGCGCGGGATTTGAACGCCGCCATCACCGCGTTCTTTTCGTCGCCTTTCATGCGGCCATGGATCAGGCCGATGGACAGTTCCGGCAACTGGGCGCAGAGCGTGGCATGGGTCTCTAGCGCAGCCTGCAACTGGAGTTTGTCCGATTCCTCGATCAGCGGGCAGACCCAATAGGCTTGTCCGCCCTCCTGGCAGATTTGGCGCACTCGCGCCAGCACTTCATCCCGCCGGGTGCTGGAAACCAGTTTGGTAGCCACCGGGGTGCGGCCGGGCGGCAATTCATCGATCACTGACACATCCAGGTCGGCGTAATAGCTCATGGCCAGGGTGCGCGGGATCGGGGTGGCGGACATCATCAGGACGTGAGGGGTGAGGGGCGAGGCGCCAGGAGTTTTGCCCCTGTCCTGCAGCGCCAATCGCTGGGCCACGCCAAATCGGTGCTGCTCATCCACGACGGTGAGGCCCAAGCGCTGGAAGATCACATCATTCTGGAACAGGGCATGGGTGCCGAGCGCGATCTGAATTTCTCCGCTGGCAATGCCTTGCAGCGCGGCGACTTTGTCCTTGCGTGCCAGAGAGGAAGACAGCCAGGCGATGGACAGTCCGAGCGGCGCAAGCCAGTCGGCAAACTTGCGGTAATGTTGTTCGGCAAGAATTTCAGTGGGCGCCATCAGCGCAGCCTGCCAGCCGTTTTCCACCGCCTGCAGACAGGCCAGCGCAGCCACCACGGTCTTGCCGCTGCCGACATCGCCTTGCAGCAGCCGGCGCATCGGGTGCGGCTTCGCAAGGTCCTCGCGAATGACTTGCCAAGTCCGCTCCTGAGCCGCTGTCAGGCGAAAGGGCAGCAGGGCCAACAGATCGTCGGCCAGCGTCTGGACAGACTTCAATGCCGGGGCCACGAGCTTCTTCTGGCGTTTTTTGGCCTGCCGCAGAGAGAGTTGCTGGGCCAGCAATTCGTCGAATATCAAACGGCGGAACGCAGGGTGGCTGCGGGCGTCTGCCAAGGCTTCGGGAACATTCGGAGGCGGGAAATGCAGGGCGCGAACTGCTCGGTCGAAAGCGGGAAGGGCCAAGGCACGAAGCACCGTTTCAGGCAGCGTGTCGGCAATCGGTTCGGTACCCAGCGCCCTTTCGATCAGGCGGCGCAAGGTGGTTTGCGACAGTCCGGCAGTAGTCGGATAGACCGGTGTGAGGCTCTGCGGCAGCGGAGTATCGGGCGCGGTTCGGTGATAGCGCGGGTGCACCATTTCCAATCCAAACATCCCGCCGCGCACCTCGCCGCTGAAGCGAAACAGAGCCCCAGGCTGAAAATCCTTCACCTGGCTGGGGTAGAAATTCAGGAAGCGGATCGCAAGCTGGCCGCTCTGATCCGCGACGATCAGGTGCAGGGTGCGGCGCGGCCTGTAGGTGATTTCCGCGTGCTCAATCGCGGCCTGAATCTGCGCGGATGCCTCGGGCCTGAGGTCGCGTATCGGGACAATCCGGGTCTCGTCTTCCCAGCGCAGCGGAAGGTGAAGGATGAGGTCAATGTCGCGGGCAATGCCCAGCTTGTCCAGCTTTGCTCTGACGCTGTCGCTAACCGGAAAGGCGGACGTCTGCGGCAAGCCGGTCAGGCGACCACCTCTGCGGTCTGCGTCATCCACTCAAATCTCTTCGTGTCGGTGGCTGGTCGCCCTCGCGGGCGCTCCGATCCCCACTGCGTGGGGCCCCTCGCTGCTGTTCAGGCGACCACCATGACCGCGTCCGCTTCCACCAGTGCGCCGCGTGGAAGCTGCGCCACGCCTACGGCGGCGCGGGCGGGATAGGGTTGAGTGAAGTACTGGGACATGATTTCGTTGACCATGGAGAAGTGCGCCAGGTCGGTAAGGAACACATTGAGCTTGACTACGTCGGACAGACTGCCCCCGGCGGCGATGGCCACCGATTTGAGGTTGCTGAAAACCCGGTGAATCTGGGCCTCAACGCCCTCTTCCAGTTCCATGCGCGCCGGATCCAGGCCGATCTGGCCGGACAGGTAAACGGTATTGTTGACCTTGACTGCCTGCGAATAGGTGCCGATGGCAGCGGGTGCGCTGGCGGTGGAGATGATGGTCTTGCTCATGGTGGCGTGCGGGACAATGGCTTTCCGGATTGTACTGCCTCTGGTGCTTACTGGGCCTGGGCCCGGCCGTCCTTTCGGCTCTTGACCCGGTAGATTCGCACGACGTCGGGCAGGGTGCGCAGCGAGCGCATGATATTGGCCAGATGGATGCGGCTTTCCACCTGCAAGGTAAAGAACAGCACGGTGTAGGGGCTGCCATCTTCCTCTTCCATCGCGATATTGCCTATGTTGATGCCCTGTTCGGAAATGGCCGCCGCCACCTTGGCCAGCACGCCGCGCTGATTGGCAACCACCAGCTTGATGGCGACGTCGAACAGCTGCCCGGAATGGGTTTCCCACTCCACATCCAGCCATTTTTCCGGGTCGGCACGAAAACCCCTGATGCTGGGGCAATCGTGGGTGTGGATGATGAGCCCGCGGTCCTTGTGGATGAAGCCAAGGATGGGATCGCCGGGAATCGGGTGGCAGCACTTGGCCAGTTCCACTGCCACGCCTTCGGTACCGTGGATGGTGATGCTTTGCGGATGCGGCAGGTGGCCGGTCTCGTCGCCCATCAGGTGCAGCAGCTGGTGCGCCACCACCATGGGCAGCTTGCGGCCCAGCCCGAGGTCGGCGTACAACTCTTCAATCGTGCGGTTGTGGGTCTCCCGCGCAAGCTTCTGCAATTGGGCCAGCGAAGGGCTGGGGGCATCGGGGTTGAGGGCCTTCATCGCGTTGGCCAGCAGTCCCTGCCCCAGCTTGGCGGATTCCTCTGCCTTGGCGGTGCGCAAGTAATGTCGAATATGGGAACGCGCCTTGCCGGTCACGACGAAATTGAGCCAGGCGGCATTTGGCCATGCGCTGGACGCGGTGATGATGTCCACATTGTCTCCATTGCGCAATTGGGTGCGCAATGGCATCAGTTCATGATTGATCTTGACCGCGACGCAGTGGCTGCCCACGTCGGTATGCACCGCATAGGCAAAGTCGACCGCCGTGGCGCCGCGCGGCAGGGACATGATCTTGCCCTTGGGAGTGAAGACATAGACTTCGTCCGGGAACAGGTCAACCTTGACGTGTTCGAGGAATTCGGGCGAGTCCTTGCTGTCCGCCTGAATTTCCAGCAGAGACTGGAGCCAGCGGTAGGCGCCCTTCTGCACGTCGTTCAAGGCCACATCCGGGCTTTTGTACAGCCAGTGCGACGCGATGCCTGCCTCCGCCACCCGGTGCATGTCCTGGGTGCGAATCTGGATTTCGATCGGTGTCCCCTGGGGGCCGAACAGTATGGAGTGCAGGGACTGGTAGCCGTTGGCCTTGGGGATGGCGATGTAATCCTTGAATTTGCCCGGGATCGGCTTATATAGCGCATGCAGAGCGCCCAGTGCCAGATAGCAGGAGGGCACGTCCCTGACCACCACACGGAAGCCATAGATGTCGAACACTTCGCTAAACGCCAGGTTCTTTTCCTGCATCTTGCTGTAGATACTGTACAGATGCTTTTCCCGCCCGGTGACGATGGCCTCGACGCCGTCCTGCGCAAGTTTGTCCTCGATCGCCAGTTTCACCTTCTCCACCAAGGCCTGCCGATTGCCGCGCGCATCCATGACTGCCTTGGACAGCACGCGGAAACGGTTGGGATAGAGGTAGCGGAACGCCAGATCATCGAGTTCCCGGTAGACCGGGTAGAGGCCGAGGCGGTTGGCGATCGGCGCGTAGATTTCCAGGGTCTCGGCGGAAATGCGCTTGCGCTTGTCCAGACCCATCGAAGACATGGTCCGCATGTTGTGCAGCCGGTCAGCCAGCTTGACCAGAATGACCCGCACGTCCTGGGCCATGGCGAGCAGCATCTTGCGAAAGTTTTCCGCCTGGGCGTGCTGTT
Source organism: Thiobacillaceae bacterium (assembly GCA_035635075.1). GTDB lineage: Bacteria > Pseudomonadota > Gammaproteobacteria > Burkholderiales > Thiobacillaceae > DASQBT01. The sequence continues at coordinate 9,011 of DASQBT010000203.1, forward strand.
CGGAGGCAAATGAAAGTTTGTCGAGCTTCGACACGCCTTCCACAATGCGGGCAACGGCGGGCCCGAATCGCGCTTTGATCTGTTCCGTGCTGGCGCCAGTGTCTTCCACCACATCATGCAGCAGGGCGGCAGCCAGAGCCTGGGGATCAAGGTGCCATTGAGCGAGAATGCCGGCTACGGCCAGCGGGTGGGAAATGTAAGGCGCACCGCTCTTGCGGAACTGGCCTTCGTGGGCATCGCGGCTGGTTTCAAACGCGCTTAGAACCAGGGCCAGATCGGGCGGAGAAAGATAAGCCAGCTGGCTGGCAAGAACGGCAAATTCGCTCCCCGGCGTTTCTGCAGCCGGAAGAGTTCGGGGAGAGGGGACGGGCTTAGGCTTTGCCCCGATTGAGGATCTCAAGGCCAACCTTTCCGGCGGCGATTTCCCGCAGCGCGGTTACTGTGGGCTTATCCTTGCTGTCCACCATGGGCTGGGAGCCCTGGGCGATCTGGCGCGCGCGGTAAGTGGCAGCCAGCGTGAGCTCAAAGCGGTTGTCAATTCTCTTGATGCAGTCATCCACGGTGATGCGGGCCATCAATATCTCCAAGAGTGAGTTAGCAAGGCCAGCTCAGACCTGAACTGGCGCATTGAATTGGCTGAACAAATCCCCATGGCGGTCAAACTGGCGGGGTGCAGTCAGGCGCGACGCCCTGACCACCGCGGTCAGATCAAGCAAGGCCTCGTCGAAGTCGTCATTGACGATTATATAGTCAAACTCCCCTGCATGGCTGATATCTTCGGCTGCAGCGGCCAGGCGTTTTTCGATGTTTTCATGATTATCCTGGGCCCGATTAATCAGCCGGTTGCGCAATGTCTGCAGGGAGGGGGGAAGGATGAAGGTGCTCAGCGCCTCTGGGAACTGCCTTCTCACCTGCGCGGCTCCCTGCCAGTCGATTTCCAGCAGGATGTCCCGGCCGGCGGCCAGCTCACGTCCGATCCAAGCCCCCGATGTCCCGTAGTAGTTGCCATAAACCTCGGCGCTTTCCAGTAGTTCGCCGCGGCTTGCCATGGCAAGAAACTCCTGCGTGCCGACGAAGTGGTAGTCCTTGCCATCGACTTCGGCAGGGCGTGGCGCGCGGGTGGTGTAGGAGATGGAGAGGCGAAGCGCCGGATCGGCCTTCAGCAGGGCGCGCACCAGGGTGGTCTTGCCCGCGCCGGATGGCGCGGAAATAATCAGCAACAGCCCGCGGGCAGAATTCGTGCTGACAAGGGGAATCTTTGTCTCAGTCATACCTTTACCTCGGGTCATTCAATGTTCTGCACCTGCTCGCGCATTTGCTCGATCAGGACTTTCAACTCAAGCGAGGCGTTGGACATCTCGATCGACACGGATTTGGAGCCCAGTGTATTGGCTTCACGATGCAGTTCCTGCATCAGAAAATCAAGCCGCTTGCCCGCAGCGCCCCCTTTGTCGAGCACCCGCCGAACTTCCTCGAAGTGGGCGCTGAGGCGCGAGATCTCCTCCTGGACGTCAATTTTCTGCGCGAACAGCGCAAGCTCCTGCGCAAGCCGCTCGTGGCTTTCCTGCCCCAGCGCTTCGTTCAGCCGGGCCGCGAGCTTGTCCCTGGACCTGGCGACGATCTCCGGCAGACGCGGAGTCAGGGCGGAAATCTGTACTTCGCAGTCAACCAGGCGCTTGAGCAGGAACTGCCTGAGCTTGTCGCCTTCGCGCTGTCGACTCTTGACGAGGTCGCTTAGCAGTTGACGGGCCGCTTCGAGCAAAGCCTCATTCCAGCCTGACGCGGGCTTGTCGCTTTCCACCAGGCCGGGCCAGTGCAAAACGTCTGCGACGGTGAGCGGCATTGCTTCAGGAAAGCGGGTTTTCACCTGATCTTGCCAGCCGAGGAGGGACTCAAGTATCCCTTCGTTCAGGCCGATATCTGAAATTGTCTGGGGGCCAAATGCGAGTGCAATCCGGCACTCAACCTTGCCACGCGACACCTGTTGGCTGATCATCTCCCTGAAGGCGGGTTCCATCTGGCGCAGTTCTTCCGGCAAACGAAAACCGATTTCCAGATAGCGCTGGTTGACGGAACGCAATTCAAGGGTGGCTTGGGCTGACCCCAAATCCAGGTGTAGGGCGGCAAAGCCGGTCATGCTGGCGATCATGATGACTTACCTTGGCGGATGAAACAGGGATAATAGTTCGTAGATTATGGCGACTCAACCCAACCAGGCCTTACCCAACGGCTACAAGCTGAACGACTATAGCATCGTGCGCAAAATTGGCGGCGGCGGATTCAGCATGGTCTACCTGGCCAGGGACATTGAAAACACGCCGGTAGCGATCAAGGAGTACCTACCCGGGGCGCTTGTACTGCGCACCGAGGGCTCGGTTCTGGTGCAGGCCAGCTGCGATGACACGCAGGCGATCTTCCGTCATGGAATGAAATGCTTCTTCGAGGAAGGCCGCGCCCTGGCCAAGATCAATCACCCCAATGTCGTGCGGGTGACGAATTTCTTCCGCGCCAATGACACGGTTTACATGGTGATGCGCTATGAACGGGGCAAGACCCTGCAGCAGCACATCCAGACCCATAAGGGCCGTGTCCGCGAAGGCATGATCCGCCGGGTATTCGCCGAACTGCTCAACGGGCTGCGCCAAGTGCATACGCACAAGTTATTGCACCTGGATATCAAACCTTCCAATATTTACATTCGCCAGGACGGCTCGCCGGTCTTGATCGATTTCGGCGCCGCGCGCCAAACCCTGACCCAGGATGAATCCCGCTTGCAGCCCATGTACACGCCGGGTTTTGCTGCTCCGGAGCAATATCACAACCGCGAGCGGCTGGGTCCATGGACGGATATCTACAGCGTGGGTGCCAGCATGTATGCGTGTCTCGCGGGCTTTCCGCCCCAAGCAGCGGATGCTCGACTGCTGAACGACAAACTGAACCTCGCCACCGTAACCTGGGTGGGAGAATATTCCGACCAGTTATTGGAGACAATAGACTGGTGCCTCAAGCTCAATTACATGGAACGGCCGCAAAGCGTTTTCAAACTGCAGAAAATACTGATGGACAGCACGGTACTGGCGCCACGAAAACGCTCCTTGCTGAAGAGCCTGAAAAAGTCGCTCAACAAGGAATTGTTCTGATCGGATATTTGCCATAAGAAAAGCCCAAGACGATGAAATTCACGATCTACCAGGCGTCCAGACAGGGGGGGCGCAAGAACAACCAGGACCGGGTAGCCTATTCCTACAGCCGCGACGCCTTGCTCATGGTAGTGGCCGATGGCATGGGCGGACACATGCATGGCGAGATTGCGGCTCAGATTTGTGTACAGATACTGACCGAGTACTTTCAGCGCCTCGCCCAGCCTCGTCTGCCCGAACCGCAGCACTTTCTCAACGACACGATTTTGCGCGCGCACTATGCCATCAACGACTACGCCGTGGAGCACGATCTGCTGGAGATTCCCCATACCACGTGCGTGGCGGTGGTGGTGCAGGATGGCACGGCTCACTGGGCCCATGTCGGCGACTCGCGTCTATACTACTTCAGCGAAGGCAAATTGCTTTCTCGCACCCAGGACCACACTGCTGTTGCCCAACTGGTTCGCGAAGGCCTGATATCCGAACAGGAGGCCCTCACCCATCCGGATCGCAACAAGGTCAGCAACTGTCTCGGCGGCTATATGACGCCGGTGGTGGAATGCAGCATGCCCATGCCCATCCATCAAGGCGATACCATGCTGCTGTGCTCGGACGGAATCTGGAGCTCGGTCACCATTCCCGAAATCGCCGCTATTCTTCAGGCTTACAGCCTGGAGGATGCGGTCCGCCACCTCATGGACCATGCCGAATTCCGCGGCGGGGAAAACGGCGACAACCTGTCGCTGGTTACCATGACCTGGGGCGAGCCAAACATGCCGGGCGTCGAGGCGATTTCCACCCTGTCGCTGCCGGAGAACGTGTTCACCACCCAGATCGACAATCCCCGGCGTGGCAAATCTGCGACCATTTCGGACGATGAGATCGAGCGGGCGATTGCCGAAATCCAGAACGCGATTCAGAAGTTGAAGACATAGGCTTGGATTTCTTGCATGGCAGTGTTCGGCCATAAGCTGCCCTTCACACATGCGCGCCTGACCGGCTAGTGACGCTTGAAGCAGACCTTCCTAGTCTCCAATCCAGCCTCCAAGCACGCCGGTCTCCCAAAGATGTTCCGCTATATTTCTTCAGCTTCAGCATTGCGAATACGCAGTGAGCAGTGAAGTCAACCTGTGCGTCCGCGGCATGGATTTCACTATGGAAGCTACCAGAGAATTCTTGCATACGAGTAGCGATGATGCGGGCATTAGAGAACGCCAGTTCCTTCTGTCCTGGTTGATCTGAAGTTGCTTCGTTCGCGATTGATCCCCTTGCCAGCTCCGCCAATTCGCTGCTCCCTTCCAGTGCGGTGATCAACGCACCACGTGCATCGGCAACCCCTTCAATTGAAGCGTAGGCTTTGTAGTTATTGACGCGATCTCTTTTGCGATCGAGGGAAGCCCGCGTCTGAGCCTTAATGAAATCAAGAAACTTCTCTCATTAGTATCAGCGTATCGGGCCACCGCCTCCTCCACAGCCGGCCAGGACCGACAGTATCGTCATCAGGAGAAAGACATTGGACCGGGGAATACGATTACCACACCGTGAATTGTCATTCGGGGTAATTCGGGGTCATGGCTCATTTCCCCTCATGATTTCAATCCAAGAACGGCACCGAAATGCCGCGTCATCGCTGATGGCTGTCGGTGTTTCTCGGCAAAAACAATCTATTCGACGGAGAGGCTCTTATCCAAGTCGGAAACAAACTGTTTGATCACGGAAGATAAGGCCAATGCCAAGGACTGTGAATACGATTCAGCAGTCCCCGCGAAAGCCAGCCCTGCTGACCCTTCACCCGCATAGTGTTTGTTGAGGAACTCCTTGCCGTCTTTAGTCACCCGGGTAATCACCGAAACCTGGCCCGTGTAGCTAAGATACATGTCACAAAACACATTTAGCACCTCTCCAGAAACGACCGCGCTTGGGCCTGCCGAGTTGTCCCCGGGAGCTCCGTTAAACACGGTATATCCGTCATTCTTCAGCTCTGCAGTAACCGCTTGTGTCACCCACTCATCGACGCTATTAGTGGGTATGACATCGGCAGTGCGCATTCCAAAACCATTTCTAACAGTGCCCACAACGTTCTTGTTTGAACGTTGATCGACGAACGGCTTAAGGATGATCTGCACGTGTTTGGGGGTGGGTATTGCGGCTGCGTGAGCAACCGATGTTTCGCTGGGCTCGCTTTTGGGCGGATAAATTAGCGTAGGCTGGCGAGTGCCAAAGGCGCAACCAGCGAGCAAGATGACCGAAACGAGCGTTGCGGCGACGCTGACACCTCGAATGATTCCCATCATGGTTGTCTCGTTGGTTATCCCCGTGCCTGCTCGATCGGTCCCACCCGAAGATGCCCAACAAACCTCCTGGAGATAAGCACCCATTATGCTTGACCGGCTTCCCTCGCAATTGCAAGAGCTCAATGGCAGCTACGCCGCGGTCCTTGCTTTTCTTCTCGCGACCAGGCGACGGGCCAAAATCATCGGCATTAAACCCGCCAGGAACAGCAACCCGCTGTCGGGTTCCGGCACGGCAGCGGCGAAGGCATTGCCGAGGATCTGGCTCAGTCGCGTGCTGGGATGTACATGGTCCCAGAACATATATTGGTCGGCCAGGACGGGGTTCGTATAACAGCTCGGGCCAACGTCGATGCAGTCGGTGGTGATTTGAGTGAAGCCGTAGGCTGCGGCGTTGTTGTAAACCTCTTTGAACAGCGCATTGGTATCAAAGCCGACGATGTCGGCGGTCGGGTTGCCGGCCTCGATGGCGAGCAGCGCTGCCGCCAGTGTCCCGTTGAAGTAGTTGGTCAGGAGGCTCAGGGAGGCTCGGTCCACTGGGCTGAGCAACTGGGCTTCGGGAGTCAGCGACAAGTCGGGCATGTTGGGAATCAGGAACCGGGTTGCGCCCACGCCGATGAGGGCGTTGATCTCAGCGCTCAGGTTGAATACCGCGTTACCCATGGCGAGGACGGGGTTGGCAATGCCGCTCAAGGGGTCGGTAATGATGTACGTGTCGTTCGTGCCCCCCCAGAGCACGAACAGGGTGTTCGCCAGCCCGCTCGGTGAACTGGCGGTATAACCGGAGACTTGTGCTTCGATGCCGGTTTGACCATTCAGGATGGGGGCCGCTGTGTAGGCGACATAGCTGTCATAGGGGCCGCCCGGCTTGCCAGGTGTGGCGATGAATCCTGTGGCGGCGCCGGCCACCGCGAAGTTGGTTCCGCCCACGGTGGAGGGCGTGAGCGGCACGCCCAGATCGCTCGCAAGGTATTCCACCGCGACCGGGCCATTGCTGAAGCGCTGATCGTAGGGCGGCGACGGGGGAATGGCACCACCCGTGATGTTGTACAGATTGCCGCTGTCTGAAAGGCTGTCGCCGAACACGACCATATGAGTGATGGTTGCGGAAGCCGCGCTGGAAACAAACAAGGCAGTTAGAGCAAGCGCGGTGACGGATATACGGGGAGTGCTCATGCTGTTCTCCATCTATGGATGAAAAGAGATAGGCGTTTGAAAATCAGTGACTTGCACGCCAGGAAGGGATGGTCGGTGGGGACTGGATAGCCAGTCTCGGCAAGCTTGGAAATTGAATTATTGAATTGGTGCCTGTTTCCCCATGATCGGACTCAAAGGACATATGCCTCATGTTCGAGCCAACCCGCCTGGAAGTATCAGATAAGCAAATCTCCTCTATATGCAAATAACGTGCCAATGTCCGAATATCTGTGCAGAGCAAGCAGCCATGCGGGTTCTGCGGAGATGAGAATTCCTGACGCAGACGTATGTGTAAAAAAAATCGACATTGGCTGGTGGAGTCAAACCCGTTGAAATCCGATCCCAGGCCGTCCCCCGGTGACGATCATCTCGTTTCCGGTCCAGCCGCCACATGTTCATCGCAGGGCCGCGTCACGGTCGAGCGTGTCACGCCTTAGACGCCTGCAGCTTGGGAGGCGATTATCGTGAAGTTGCATTGATACGGTGGGATACGAATGAGTTGTCCAACACCAGTTGCGATAATTTGTGCCTTTCACTCGCACCCAGTCATGACCGTACATGCTACCGCGATTGTCTCGGTATATCGACCGACGAATTTCGGCGCCGGTGATAGCGCTCCGGCCCCATGGACCTTAACAGCGCAAGGGTCAGCAACTCCTCGCTGACGTCGCCTCACCCATGGAAGCGACCATGCAACCATGGGTGCCACGTTTAGCACCAGGTCCGCGCCCTTGCGCCGTTCACCGGGGGCTTCGCCGACATAGGTGATGATTTCGTTCAAGGACCGCAGAGTCCCCTAAAATTTTGGCGCCAACAATCCAGTAGCACGCTTGCCTGAGATACAAGCCCGTGTACTTCGCAGAATTCGACCCGTGTAAAATCTTCTCAGAATTTCTGGAGAATCCAAGTGAGCCAACGACCCAGCGGACGCGCCGTCAACGCGATGCGTAGCATCCGGATTACCCGGCGCTACACCAAGCACGCCGAAGGATCGGTGTTGATCGAGTTTGGCGATACCCAGGTCATCTGCACCGCCAGTGCACTGGAAAAGGTGCCGCCGCATAAGAAAGGCAGCGGAGAGGGCTGGGTGACGGCCGAATACGGCATGCTGCCCCGCTCCACCAATACCCGCACCGATCGGGAAGCTGCGCGCGGCAAGCAATCCGGCCGCACTCAGGAGATTCAGCGTCTGATTGGCCGCAGCCTGCGCGCCGTAGTCGACCTGGAAAAACTGGGTGAGCGCACCATACACGTGGACTGCGATGTCATCCAGGCCGACGGCGGAACCCGCACCGCAGCCATTACCGGCGCCTATGTGGCGGTGGCGGATGCGGTGAGCTGGTTGCAGCAACAGGGCGCGATCGCGGAATCGCCGCTCAAGGACAGCGTCGCGGCAATCTCGGTCGGGGTGTTTGGCGGCGATCCGGTGCTGGATCTGGATTACGCGGAGGACTCGGGCTGCGATACTGACATGAATGTGGTCATGACCGGCAGCGGAGGCCTGGTGGAAGTGCAAGGCACGGCGGAAGGCGAACCATTTAGCCGCGCAACGCTGGAAGCTCTGCTCGACCTGGCCGAGTCGGGCATCGCAGAAATCACGCGAGCACAAAAGGCGGCGCTGGAGTACAAGCCTGTTTCAGCCGGAATTGAATGATGCAGAAGCTTGTCATCGCCTCGGGGAATCCGGGCAAGTTGAGGGAAATTGGCGAGATACTCGGCCCGCTTGGCTTCGAGGTGCTGCCGCAGTCCGATTTCGCAGTGCCGGAATGCCCCGAGCCGCATGTTACGTTTATCGAAAACTGCCTGGCCAAGGCGCGCCATGCCTCGTTGCACACCGGCCTGCCGGCGCTGGCCGACGATTCGGGTATTTGCGTCGAAGCACTCAATGGCGCGCCCGGTGTCTATTCGGCACGTTATGGCGGCGATCCCAGATCCGACCAGCGCAACAACGAAAAGCTGGTGGCGGCCCTGCGCGGCCAGGCGAACCGCCGGGCCCATTATTATTGCGTCATCGTGTTGGTGCGTCATGCTGACGATCCGGAGCCGTTGATCGCTGAGGGGCGCTGGCATGGCGAAATCATCGACTCGCCGCGAGGCGGGGGTGGCTTTGGTTACGACCCGTATTTCTATGTGTCCGCGCTCGGGCGCACTGGCGCGGAACTGGCCCCGAACGAAAAGAATTCAATCAGCCACCGGGGCAAGGCCTTGCGTGCGCTGGTGGAAAAGCTGAAGGACGGCTAGCCGAAGTGGAGCTGAGGACGCACGGCAGAGCCGCCACGCGTTTCCTTCATGATCCTTGCCCTCATTGGTAGGCAGCATCGTGCAGACCGCCATCAATCCGGCATCAGTTACGGGTCCCGAATTGCAGATCCCGCCGCCGCTCGCGCTTTATATCCACATTCCCTGGTGCGTGCGCAAGTGCCCTTACTGCGATTTCAATTCGCACGCGGTGTTCCCCTTGCGCTCGGGGAGAGAGGGCGGGGGTGAGGGCGAAATCCCCGAAGGCGCCTATATCGATGCGCTGAACCGGGATCTGGAAGTCGCGCTACCGCAAATCTGGGGACGCAAGATACATAGCGTGTTTTTCGGCGGCGGCACGCCCAGCCTGTTCTCACCCTCGGGCATAGCGCGCATCCTCGATACGGTGCGCATGCTGACGCAGCTGGAGCCGCTTGCCGAGGTCACCCTGGAGGC
>DASQBT010000204.1:0-1820 GCA_035635075.1 Thiobacillaceae bacterium
CGGCCCCAATTGAGGATAAGCGCTTCGTGAGAAACCTCAACGATCTCTTCATCGGTTGTGCTGCCCTGAGCCGTGACCAGCAACCGTTTGTCCGCGAGTTTTCTGACGAGCTGTTCGGAAGGCTCGCCGATTTCAGCAAGCGTGGCACGCCGCCGTGTGTCTCCTTCGACACCCTCACCAAGCTGCACAAGCTGCAGAAAGACGCGCTGTACGGCCTGCTGTTCCAAAAAGCTGAGGGACGTAAAGACCTCCTCGGCCTTGCTGGCAACGGCGCCCTGCAGTTGACCCATGGCATCATAAGCCTCGTGCAACAGGCATGCGCCGCGCCGCTCTTCCCATAAGCGCGACAACACGAACTCCAGCAGCGGCAGATTACCGGGTTCATCACCTACATCCTCGAGGATACGTTCGACCAGGCCAGATTCAAACTGCAAGCCCACTTTCTTGGCCGGAGACCGGATCGCCCGTTCGAGTTCGGCGCGGGTCATGGGTCCCAGGTTGACTTCCGCATCCTGCAGCCGATCGGAGAGCGGACGATAGCCGAGTACGCGGCCAACGAAGTCACTTCGCAGGGTGAGTACGACGGAGAGCGGGCTGTTTGCCGTGGCATTCAGCAGTTCGTCGATGAAACGGCGGCGTGCACTATCGTCTTGGGTGAGGGTGTAGAGTTCTTCCCACTGGTCGGTGACCAACAGCAGGCGTTGGGTGCCGGGTTGCTTATCGAGCGCACGCTTGACGATATCTCGCAGCGCAATCTCTCCCGCGGCCAGGTAACGGGCCTGCTTGTTGATTTCCACAAGCCGGTCCGTTTCGGTCATCTGTGGTTCCAGCAAGGGGAGCAACGCCGCTGCCAGCGAGTGCAAGGGCCGATCACCGGGCACCAGCGTGACGACCTCCCACACCTCGTCGCGCTCACGCCGAAGCGCGGGAATGAGCCCTGCACGCACTACCGAGGATTTGCCGCAGCCGGAAGCGCCTACCACAGCGATAAAGCTTTTGCGTTTGACGGCTTTGATGACTTCTTCCACGGCCGTCTCGCGGCCATAGAAGAAGGGCGCATCTTCTTCGCGAAAATAAAGCAGCCCCCGATAGGGACAGATCGCGGCCAGTGTAGCGTTGACGCGCTCCTGTAATGCTGCCGTGGGCGGCTCTCTGCGAATGGCCCGGGAAAGGAGTTCAAGCAGGCCCGGGTCATCGGGCTGATGGCGCAGATCAACCCAGGTGTTTTGCCCCAGGAAGCTCAGCACCGGATCGGCACCGGGCAAAAGCACAGGAATGACGGGAAATGATGGCTCTGCCGCCTGGCGTTCGAGCGCGAGATTGACTTCGCGTTGCTGCCAGGGCCCCATCTCGTCGGGACCTACGCACACCGCTACAGCACGGCAAGCGCGCAAGACCTGCTCCAGCGCCTGCGGCCAGGGCTGGCCGGGAGTGAGATACCAGCGGTCGAGAAAGACCGTCAGTGCGCAGTTACGCAGGGCGCGTGCCAGCGCCTCGGCGGACTCGTAGTCACGCCAGTGGTAACTCAAGAAGACATCATAGATGGCGACGGTATCCATGATCTTGCTCTCATGGCCCGCCATGAGCCGGAGCTGCGCATGTCCATTCTGATACCATTTCTTTATAGATTTAATTATTATTTATTTCAAGCAGCCAGGCGTGCTTTCTTCAAAGCAGAAAGAATAAAATCGTATCCTGTGAGCGAGGCAATGCACTCGGCTGTCAGTGAATTCAAGACCGCATCCATCTCTTGACGAAGCTCATCCAACGTTCCTACTGTTAACCAGCTTAACTTGTCTTTAACCGATTGCCACACCCGT
>DASQBT010000205.1:0-8074 GCA_035635075.1 Thiobacillaceae bacterium
CATGGCCCATGCCCCCGAGTGCCAGTTCCAAAATGCGGCGCATTTTTTCTTCGTCATCCACCACCAGGATGCGGCTGCTCAAGACCATTCCCCTTTCAAGTCATTGCCGAGGCAGGCGGGAGCTTTTTCGGGATGCGAATCCGGTTCAAGCATGCCTCAGGCTCCCCTCGCGCTGCCGGCCAAATAAAGCGTGAAACAGGCCCCCCCGAGCATGCTCCTGGAAACCTCAATTCTGCCGCCGTGCGCTTGAACGATCTGCTGCACGATGGTGAGCCCCAGCCCAATCCCGCCCTTTCTCAATGTGTAGAACGGATCAAATATCCGCCTCTGGTCCTGTTCCGGAACGCCCGGACCGTCGTCCTCTACGCGAACACTGATGCCTGGCGTCTCGTTCCTTGTGACCAGCCGGATCCGGCCACCTTCGGGTGCATGCTGAATTGCGTTGATGATGAGGTTCAGAAGGACCTGGATGATTTGTTCCCGATCGCAGGAGAGAATCGATGGCCGCGCATGCAATTGCGTTTCCACCTGCAAGGCGCTTTTCTCAAGCTTGCTGCCTACCAGCGCAAGGACGTGGGAAATGATTTCGTGCAGGTCGTGATCCTGGAATAGCGGCGGGCGAGGCGAGGTGCTCTCCAGCAATGTTGTGACCAGTCGGTTCAGGCGTTCCGTCTCGTTGACGATAAAGCCGGTCAATTCGCGGTCTTGCGATGGGAGATTGGGGCGGCGCTCGAGCATTTGAGCGGAAGACTTGAGTATGCCCAAGGGCGTGCGCACCTCGTGCGCCATGATGGCGGCCATCTCTCCCACCACCGCCAGCTTGCTGGCGCGCACCAGATGTTCGCGGGAATGCTCCAGGGCCTGGATCATTTCCCTGAATGCGCGGCTCAGTTCACTCACTTCGCTGATACCGGTTTCCACGTCCGGCACCGCCTGGGTCCGTGCCTGGCGGAAGTTGCGGGCAAACTCCGTAACCTGGCCGATGGGGCGCGCGATTCGCGTCGACAGTCGGACGGCCAGCCAGCTTGCAACGGCGAGGCTGAACAGCAAGCCGCCGAGCATGGCCCAGGAAAGACGAATGATGGGAGTGAACGCAACACTGGTGGGCTCCACCACCAGCATGTGCCAGCCAAACCCTGGAAAGTGCTGAAAGCCCGTGGAGGCAGCGGCTCCGACCAGCAGGCTGTTTGCCCCGAGGACCCCACCGGAACGTCGCCGCGTCAGGGTCTTGCCGCCTGTGTCGTACCAGCGCGGCATTTTGAGCGGGGCGACTTGGCGCGCGGGCGACAGGGGACCGGCTGCGGCAATCACCTGATCGTTTTCGCCCAGAAGCAGCGCGGTGCGTTCGCTGCCTGCGACCGCGTCCTGCAGAAAGCGTTCCACCAGACTCCAGTTCAGGACCGCGTAAAGATAACCCAGGTCGCCGGTGCCAAAAGCGTTCGGCACACTGGTCCGAAGCACCATCCGTCCATTTCCCTCCGGCGCGTCCGAGGCCGCCCGCTCCATCACGACCTGGGCGCTTTCATCCCGGCGCGGGCGATAGGCCGGCGAACCTGGGTGCCGGATCCTGCCGATCAGGCCAGGATCACTGGCCGCTACAATCCGGTCTTGCATGTTGGTGCAGTACAGGGCGCTGTATACATCCCCATGCCCTGCCTTCAGGTCGGAGAGCAGGCGCGCCAGGCGCTTGTCTACATCCCCTACCTGGATGTCCTGCAAAAGCTCCATGCGATGCCACTCCCTGAGGTCTTCCAGGCGTTCGAAAAAAAACACATCAATGCGCTCCAGCAGACTGTCTGCACTATTGCCGAGGTTGTGCGCGATCTCCGTTTCGAGAGCTTGGCGGAATTCGATATAAGAGAGACTGCCGCTTAACAGAATGGCCAGGAACACCAGGGCCAGAAAGCCGCGAAGAATGGCAGCACGTATGGTCACGGGCCGACTACGTGCGGCAGTCAATATCAAACGAAGAGTCCTTTTGTGTTGGCAATCTATGTACAATCCGCTGGCCCGATATCATACACTTCGCCGCCGTCAAGCCAGGCGCCGCGAAAGCCAGTCCTGGCCAAGGGGCGCACCAAATCGGGCCAGTTCAGTTTGCGGCTTGCAAGGCTTTCTGCAAAGCCACATCCTTGATTAATGGGGCTCTTAGCGTGTCAATTACCAACTGCCGCGGCAACATGCCATCTCAAGCCGAGTGGGGCGTCGTGCGCATCGCTTGTCTGTTTCATCGGAAATTGTGGCCTGCTCTGATCGCGCTATGTTTGTCAATGCCGGGGGTTGCCTGGGCCGGCTCATACGAGTTGGGGCAGGGATATGCCCTTCCTTGGCTTGGCCTGACTGCCGGCGGTTACATCAGCGTGCAGGCCAACAACCTGAAAAATGAAAAGTCCAAGGCCGCACTGCAGGACCTGAGCCTTTTTCTGCACAGCGACCCCACGCCGACTTGGCATTTTTTTTCCGAGATGGAACTGAGCAATGCACTTGTCCTGACTCGCGACGGCTTCACCACTACGGATGCGGATCTCGATTTTGAGCGCTTGTACGTTGACTACAATGTGTCCCCGCGCCAGACCCTGAGACTGGGAAAGTTTCTCACTCCCGTGGGACGCTGGAATCAGATTCATGCGGACCCTCTGGTGTGGACTGTCTCCCGGCCCCTCACCACCGCAGCCCCCTTCGCCCGCAACGCTTCCGGCATTCAGTTGTATGGCAGCCGGCCTCTGGGACTGTCTGCCATTGACTACCATATCTACCTGGATGACTCGGCCCTGTTTGATCCCACAGAAGGGCACGAACTAACCTACATGGATGTGGACGTCACGCCCAACCCTACCAGTTCATTCGAGCATGGCGGCGGGATGCGTCTGCAATACCGGACAATGGACGACGCCTTTCAGGCCGGGCTATCCGCGGCCCGCTATCGCCTCAAGGATCTGCCCCGATTCAAGGACCTGGTCGGACTGGACCTCTTTTACACCAAGAATGACATCGAAGTGTCGGGAGAGACCGTGTATCGCCAGGACGAGGGCGCGAGCGCGAATACCGAATGGGGCGGGTTCTTGCAGCTGGTGCTGCCGATGGGGAGGGACCTCTACGCTATCGCATACCATGAACGCTACAAGGCGCAGTTGTTCAGCGGTGTATTGAATACAACCAGCGTTGGAATCACCTATCGACCCAAACCGCCACTGTCCATCAAGCTTGAACGCCGCGATTCATGGGGGCAGGAACGGCTTGCCCCTGATGGCTGGCTGTTCTCGATTGCCATTCTGCTTTGACGGGGCTTCGCTTGTTCAGGCGGTGTCGCTTGTCTCACGCTCTGCTGCTTCTTGCAGGCGCGGGCTGGGTTGGTGTCGCCTGTCCCGACGAGACCATCGCGGTGGTTACCGGCCCCGCATCGCCGACCATTGCGTTTGATCGTTCCACTCTGCAAGACATCTTCCTGAAGCGCATTCGGGTTGACGACGCCCATGCGGCGCTGGTGCCGCTCAATCTTTCGCCCACCGACCCGTTGCGGCTGGCGTTCTCATTGAGCTTGCTGGGTGAGCGGCCCGAGGCTCTGCAGCGTTATTGGACGGAACGCTATTTCCATGGCATTTCGCCACCCTATTCAGTTCGCTCGCAGGAAGCCATGCTGCGCTTCGTCACCGAAACTCCGGGGGCGATCGGTTATGTGGTTTCCTGCAGGGTGGACAGCCGGGTAAAGGTGGTTGCAAAGCTGGCGGTACCTGCTGAATTGGCATCTCCGCTGCACCAGCTTTGCGAAAAAACGGAAAAAGAGGGAGGGGTCGAAAGACACGACTGAAGTCGCGCAAATGCCGTATACATTTTTTGCGCACTGCAAAAATTGCATAGTTGGGCGAGGGCAGACAGATAGGCGATTGGCATTTATAAACAAATGCTTATATGGTTGGCACGGATCTCGCTTAAATGGGACGAGGCTGCCTAACCGGATCCGCGTATGACCAATCACGTTTCACCCTTTGTCGAGACCAACATCGATCCGCTTCTGGTCGAGTTATCAAGCGCTGTTGAACTTCACCACGCCGGGTACGAACATCCACTACGCCCCGCGCTACAACATTTCATTCGTTCAATATTCTGGCGCGCACATCGGGCCGATGTGTCGTCCTTCTACCCTAATTTGGTCGGCTTCAGCATCAGCGATCGGCTCAGGGCCGTGGTCGGCTATCGGGACGGCTGCAGCAAGAGCCTGTTTTCCGAACAGTATCTGGATGTCCCCGCACATGCCCTTGCTGCAACACGTTTGGGGCTGACGGTTGAGCGGGAACAGATGGTGGAGGTCGGAAACCTCGCCATTCTCAATGCCGGCCAGGCTCGATGGGTCATTGCAGCCAGCACTTCGTTTCTTGCCGGTGCGGGCTATCGCTGGGTACTGTTTACTGCCACGCGACCCCTGGCCAATGCCTTCCATCGCCTGGGACTGAAGCCCATGCGCTTGGGTACGGCAGATCCCGGACGACTGCCCGATCTGGGCAAATCGTGGGGCAGCTATTACAAGACAGGCCCTGCCGTTTATGTCGGCGATATCCATGCCGGCCTCGACAAACTCCACAGGGCAAGAGGCGCTCAAGGCTCGAATCTGGTTGGCTTGTTGAAGTCCGCCCACGCATTGGGCGCCCGCGTTGCGCATGCATCCGAGCCATCGAGGCGTGGGCTGGCAGCCGCCAAAGAATGAAGACGCTGCTGGATCGCCTTGCGCGGCATGCGGTCGAGCGCCCCCATGCACCCGCCTTGCGGGACGAGAGCGTGCAACTGGATTACTTCTCGCTTCATCGGGAAGTCGACAGGCTGTCGGGCGCGTTGTCGGCCAACAAGGCTGGCTTGCTGCTCAGCAACGGAGCGCATTGGGCATGCCTGGATCTGGCGCTGCTCAGAGGCGGCGCGGTATGCGTACCCATGCCGGAATTCTTTTCCGATTCCCAACTGGAGCACCTGAGCCGGGACGCCGGCCTGGATATGGTCCTGACCGACAACCCCGAGCGAGTTGCGTACCTGCTCAATGCTGATGCGCACGAGAGGCTGGAGGTCGCAGGCCGGCCGGTGTGGCTCTTTCGGCGCGATTCCGCGGGGCTGGAGGGCGTCGGCCGATCCGTCCCGCACGGGACCGTCAAGATCACCTATACCTCGGGAACCACCGGCCAGCCGAAGGGCGTCTGCCTGTCCGGCGACACGATCCAGAGCGTGATCAATTCCTTGTGCGAGGCGGTGCAAGCCAGTGCGGAAGACCGCGCCTTGTCACTCCTTCCGCTGTCCACCTTGCTGGAAAACATTGCGGGTCTGTACGCTCCGCTCTGGGTCGGGGCGCTGGCTCAGGTTCCCGGTCCGGCAAGCTGCGGACTAACCGGATCGTCCGGATTCCAGCGCCGGTTGCTGCTCGACTCTCTGCAGCGCTACGCGCCAACCACAACCATCCTGGTCCCGCAACTGCTCAAGGTGATTACCGAATGCATTGCCTCAGGCATGCCGGCTCCCGGTTCGCTCCGCTTTGTCGCCCTCGGCGGCGCGCCGTCCTCTGCAAGCCTGCTGGAACGGGCGAGGTCTCTCGGTTTGCCCGTATTCGAGGGCTATGGCCTGTCGGAGGCGGGCTCGGTTGCGTGTTTGAACACACCCTCAAGCGAACGGACCGGCAGTGTGGGAAGGCCGCTGCCGCATGTGCGGGTAAGCATCGCTGACGACGGTGAGGTTCTTGTGTCCGGCGGCCTGTTTCTGGCTTACCTCAACAATGCCGAACCGGCCTCGACCGACGTGTGGCCCACCGGCGACCTGGGCTATCTCGACGAAGACGGCTTTCTTTTTCTGACCGGCAGGAAAAAGACCGCGTATGCGACCGCCTATGGCCGCAACGTGGCGCCGGAATGGGTGGAGAGCGAACTGAGCAGCCATCCGCTCATTGCCCAGGCGGCCGTATTCGGCGAAGGCCGGCCGATCAACGTGGCGGTTCTGGTACCCAGGCCGCACACGTCCCGGCGGGATCTGATCGCGGCGCTGGATACCGTAAACACTCATCTGCCCGACTATGCGCGCATCGCCCGCTGGATCATAGCCGACGAGCCCTTTTCGGCGCGAAACGGCCTGGCCAACGGCGCCGGCAGCGTCCGCAGGGAGGCGGTAAGGCTCTGTTATGAAGCCCGCATCGAACAGCTTTACCTGAGCGAAAGAGATCATGCCCTTCTTTGACAAGCTCGCCGCGAACACCGTCGGCGAGCGCGACCACCTGATCGGCATCCCGCTCATCCAGCGCGCATTGTCCGGAGCAGTCAGCCGGCAGGAATATCTCGATTACCTCGGCCAGGCCTACCACCACGTCAAGCACACCGTACCGTTGCTCATGGCTTGTGGCGCGCGGCTGCCCGAAAGACTTGGCTGGTTGCGCGATGCGGTGGCCCGATACATCGAGGAAGAGATCGGCCACGAAGAATGGATCCTGGACGACATCATGGCAGCGGGTGGAGACCCCGACGTGGTGCGCAACAGCCGGCCGCTGCCGGCAACCGAAATGATGGTGGCCTACGCTTACGACACCATTCAGAGGCGCAATCCTGCCGGGTTCTTCGGCATGGTGTACGTGCTTGAGGGTACCAGCGTGAGCCTGGCGCATCGCGCGGCGAAGGCCATACAGGAACGCCTGGGCCTGCCGCAGACAGCGTTTCGTTATCTCACTTCCCACGGCAGTGTGGATCAGGAGCACTTGGTGTTCCTGGAGAAGCTGGTCAATCGCCTTGATGACCCCCACGACAAGGATGAAGTCCTGCACTGCGCCAGGATGTTCTTCCACTTATATGGCGACGTCTTTCGTTCCATAGCCCACTGAAACCTACACAGGAGAACCCAATTGAAATTGCTCTTACCCGCCCTTGGAATCATTGCCGGCCTGGCCGCCTTGCCGGTTCACGCCGATTCGGCCCTGGACCAAGCCATACTTGAGATCCAGCACCAATGGGAACACATCAACTACGAGCTTCCGGACAGCGCAAAACCCGCTGCCTTCGAGCAATTGGAGAAGCAGGAAGAAGCCCTGGCCCATCAGTATCCCACCCAGCCGGAACCGCTCATCTGGCATGGAATCACCCTGAGTTCCCATGCGGGGGCGAAGGGCGGGCTGGGTGCCCTGGGCCTGGCCAAGCAGGCGCGCAGCCAGCTCAGCGCCGCCGAAAAGATTGACCCCAGTGCCATGCAAGGCTCCATCTATACCTCGCTCGGCACGCTCTACTACAAGGTCCCGGGCTGGCCGATCGGGTTTGGTGACAACGACAAGGCCGAGGCCTATCTGAAGAAAGCGCTGCAGGTTAATCCCGGAGGCATCGATCCGAACTATTTCTACGCCGATTTTTTGTACGGCAAGCACCGCTACCAGGATGCGATGAAGTTCCTGAATCGCGCCCTGGCTGCACAACCCCGTCCGCAGCGGCCGCTTGCCGACAAAGGCCGCCGCCACGAGATCGAGGCGCTCATGGCCCGGATCAGGGAAGAAGCAGGCGAGTCGCTGAAATCTTCTTCGAGGTGAACGCATGCAACTGAGCAATCAACGCATTGTAATAACCGGCGCTGGTGGCGGAATAGGCCGGGCGCTGACGGCGGAGCTGGCTTCCAAAGGCGCGCGCCTATGTCTGCTGGTGCGGCACAGCGAGCCGGGCGTGCCGTCGCTGACGCTTGACATGGCAAGGGATGCTCAAACCTTCACCTGGGCGTGTGACGTCTCCAGGGCCGACCAGCGTGATAAGGCAATCAACGCCGTGCAGCGGGCATGGGGTGGCGGGGATGTGCTGATCAATCTGGCCGGCGTGCTTGATTTTCGTCCCTTCCAGGATGAAGACCCCGCGATGCTGCAGCGCATGATACAGGTCAACGTGGAAGCACCCATGCAGCTCGCGCGCGCACTTCTGCCCGGCATGCTGGAGCGCGGTCGCGGACGCATCGTCAATGTCGGCTCCATGTTCGGCAGTATCGGCTTTCCCTTCTTTGCTGCCTATTCCGCCACCAAGTTCGCACTGCGCGGCTATTCCCAGGCGCTTCGGCGTGAACTTGCAGGCACCGGCGTCGGTGTCAC
>DASQBT010000206.1:0-13581 GCA_035635075.1 Thiobacillaceae bacterium
TCGAAGATGGCCCGGTCGCCGACCAGCACGTGGCGCGCCTCCTGACGCAGCCGGGTGCCCTCGCATTGGGGGCAGGGCTTGTTGTTGAGGAACTTGGCCAATTCCTCGCGCACCGTGATGGAATCCGTTTCATGGTAGCGCCGCTCCAGGTTCTTGAGGATGCCTTCGAAGGCGTGCTTGCGCGGTCGCCAGCCGCCTTTTTCACCCAGATACTTGAAGGCGATTTCCTCCCTGCCGCTGCCGTACAGAATGATGTCCTGGAGCCGCTGCGGCAATGACTCGAACGGCTTGTCCAGATCAAATCCGTAATGCAGCGCCAGGCTCTGCAGCATCTGGTAGAAGAAATGGTTGCGCTTGTCCCAACCCTTGACCGCCCCCGAGGCGAGGGACAAATGCGGGAAGGCCACCACCCGCTGCGGATCGAAAAAACTCACGACGCCCAGCCCATCGCATTCCGAGCAGGCCCCCATCGGGTTGTTGAAGGAGAACAGCCTGGGTTCCAACTCGGGCAGTGCATAGTCACACAGTGGACAGGAGAACTTGGCGGAGAACAGGTGTTCGTGTCCGGTGTCCATCTCCACTGCCAAGGCCTTGCCGTCTGCGTGGCGCAAGGCCGTCTCCAGGGATTCCGCCAGGCGCTGTTTGGCATCGGAACGCACCTTGAGCCGGTCCACCACGACCTCGATGGTGTGCTTCTTGTTCTTGTCCAGCCTGGGCACCGCATCCAGTTCGCACACCTTGCCGTCCACCCGGACGCGCACAAAGCCTTGCGCCTGCAATTCCTCGAACAGGTCCAGATTCTCTCCCTTGCGGCCTACCACCAGGGGCGCAAGGATCATGAGCCGGGTGTCCTCGGGCAGAGTCAGGACCGGATCGAGCATCTGGGACACGGTTTGCGCCGCCAAGGTGATGCCGTGCTCGGGGCAACGCGGCTCTCCGACCCGGGCATACAGCAGGCGCAGGTAATCGTGAATTTCGGTGACAGTTCCCACCGTGGAGCGGGGATTGTGCGAGGTCGCCTTCTGCTCGATGGAAATGGCGGGGGAGAGGCCCTCGATCAGGTCCACGTCGGGCTTTTCCATCAACTGCAGGAACTGCCGGGCATAGGCCGACAGCGATTCCACATAGCGGCGCTGACCTTCGGCGTACAGGGTGTCGAAGGCCAGCGAGGACTTGCCCGAGCCCGACAGGCCGGTGATGACCACCAGCTGATTGCGCGGCAGATCCAGGTTGATGTTCTTGAGATTGTGGGTGCGGGCACCCCGCACGCGGATGTATTCCATTGAGTTCGTCTATGCACCCCGTGGGACCGGGCCAACCTGATAATATACGCTATCGCTTTTCCTCTTTTCTAATCGATTGTGGATATCTCCGACGCTCTAAGCCGCAGCGAACACCGGGCTATGGTGGGATTGGCGGCCATCTACGGTTTGCGCATGCTGGGGATGTTTCTCATCCTGCCGGTTTTTGCCCTCTATGCGGCCCATATTCCCGGCGGTAATGACCATTTTCTCGTTGGACTGGCCCTGGGAGCATATGGCCTGACCCAGGCACTGCTGCAATTGCCATTTGGCATGATTTCCGACCGGATCGGACGCAAGCGGGTGATCGTGTTCGGCCTGCTGCTGTTTGCCTTGGGCAGCTTTGTCGCGGCGGCGGCGGGCTCGATCAACGGTATCATCATCGGCCGGGTGATACAGGGGGCGGGCGCAGTTTCTGCCGTAGTCTCCGCTTTGCTTGCCGACCTGACACGTGAGGAGCACCGGACCAAGGCCATGGCCTCAATCGGTGCCACCATCGGCCTGAGTTTCGCGCTTGCCCTGGTCATGGGGCCAATTCTGGATAAGTGGATTGGCGTGCCGGGAATTTTTGCCATGACCGGGGTGCTGGCCCTGGCGGCGATCGGCGTGGTGATGTTGTATGTGCCCAAGCCCCTGCTGTGCCGCTTCCACGCCGATGCAGAGGCCAGCCCCGCGCGGCTCAAGGACGTGCTGAGAGATCCCCAACTGCTGCGTCTGAACTACGGCATCTTCGCCCTGCATACCGCGCAGATGGCGATGTTCGTGGTGGTGCCGGTGGCCTTGGCGAATTATGCCGGCCTTCCCAAGGATCACCACTGGTGGGTGTATCTCCCGGTGGTGCTGGGATCCTTTCTGTTGGCGGTGCCAGGCATCATCATCGGGGAGAAGCGCGGCAAGTTGAAGCCGATCTTTGTCGGATCGGTGGCCCTGATGCTGGCGGCCCAGGTCGCCCTGTCGCAGTCGCTGCATGACTTCAACGGGCTGGTCGCGTCCCTGTTCGCCTACTTTGTGGCCTTCAACCTGCTTGAGGCCACCCTGCCCTCGCTGATTTCCAAGCTTGCCCCTACTTCCGCCAAGGGTACTGCCATGGGCGTGTACAATACGTCCCAGTCTCTGGGGCTGTTTGCCGGAGGGGTCGCCGGCGGCTGGCTGGCCCAGCATCAGGGTTTCGGCGCGGTGTTTGTGCTGTGCGCGGTGCTGATGGCTGGCTGGCTGGCTCTGGCGCTGGGGATGCGCGCGCCGCCCCCGGTTCGCACCCGCATGTTCCGGGTCGATGGCCTGGATGCGGTTCGCGCGCAGGAGTTGCGATCTGCGCTTACCCGCTTGGCCGGCGTCGTGGAAGCCGCCGTGCTGGCGGACGAGGGAGTGGCCATGCTGAAAGTGAAACTGAGCGGCTGGGATGAGGCCACCGCCATAAGACTATTGCAAGGAGAAGCCTGATGGCATCGCTGAATAAAGTCATGTTGATCGGCAATCTGGGAGCCGATCCCGAAATGCGCTATATGCCAAGCGGCGATGCCATTGCCAATCTGCGCATCGCCACCAGCGAGAAGTTCAAGGACAAGAATGGCGACAAACAGGAGCGCACCGAGTGGCACCGGGTTGCCCTGTTCGGCAAGCTGGGCGAGATCGCCGGCCAGTACCTCAAGAAGGGCAGCTCAGTCTATATCGAAGGGCGCATCCAGACCCGCAAATGGCAGGACAAGGAAGGCCAGGACCGCTACACCACCGAAATCGTCGCCAGCGACATGCGCATGCTCGGCGGACGCAGCGGCATGGCCGAAATGGACAGCAGCGAGGGCAGCCGCAGCAGCGGCGCTGCGCGCAGTCCGGCGCCAGCTACTTCGGGCGCCAGCGGGTTCGACGATTTCGAGGACGACATTCCGTTCTGACGTGGGGCGCGCCGTCTTGCTACTCGCGAAGCGATGCAGCAATGCGGACATGTTCGATAAGATGCGCACCGGATCGGCCCGCTTCGGTCGCAACGACGGATTGGGGCTCGTTCAGTGCTTCCCCTGTCAAGGCAGCATGCGGCGCTGACCGGGCAAATGGCTTAAGACCCGGCCCGGGAACTGAACAACAAAGAGCTGTACAAGGGAGAAAGTTTGGCAAGTATCCGGGATTGCTCGCGCCGGCATGGGCCGAATTCGCGTCTTTCTACGCTCGCCTGCTGTGCGGCCGGGCCGCTTGCCCTAGCGGCTTGCGCGCAGCTTGCATGGGCTTCCGATAGTCTGACCGAAGCGGACTTCCTCAGCGATGTGCCCGTGGTCTTGACCGCGTCGCGCTTGTCGCAGCCTCTGGGACAGGCCCCCGCAGCGGTCACTGTCATTGACCGCGAAATGATACGGGCATCGGGTTTCCGCGACATTCCTGACCTGTTTCGCCTGGTGCCTGGATTCACCGTCGCCTACACCCGCGACAACACTTGGGGCGTGGGTTATCACGGCTTGGCGGACGCGTTTTCGCGCCGCATGCAAGTCCTGATTGACGGCCGATCGGTCTACACGCCAGGGTTTGGCGAAGTGCCCTGGACCTCGCTGCCCCTGTCCATAGACGACATCGAACGAATTGAAATCGTGCGCGGACCCAATTCCGCTGCCTACGGTTCAAATGCCTTTCTTGGCGTTATCAACATCATCACCAAGACGGCAGACCAGGCAGCGGGTGCCAATGTATCCGGACAATACGGCCAGCAGGGCATGCGGGGGGCAACATTGCGCTACGGCGGCGGCCAGGGTGCGCTGCGCTACCGGCTGACCCTGTCCGAGCAGAAGCGCGACCGGTTTGCGTCGCAGCCCGACCAAACCGACACACGCCTGCTGGATTTTCGCGCCGATTACCAGTTGTCCAATACCGACGACGTCACCGCCGAAATGGCGCTGAGCCGCGCAGACTGGCGTATGGGCGAGGCCTCTTTCATCCGCCAGCCAGACGTGGATGCGGACCATTTCCAGCTTCGCTTCCACCGCGTGGTGGACATGGACACCGACTGGTCATTGCAGTTCTACCACATCCGCAACAGGCAAAAAGAGCCGATGCAGATTCCGGTGATTGGCCTGCTCGATATTGGCAATAAACAACTGCGCGACGACCTGGAATTTCAGATGACCACCCGGCCGACGGACAGTACACGTCTGGTGTGGGGCGCGGAAGGCCGCTGGGAGAGCGCGGAATCGGCCGTGTATTTCAATTTCCGCGACGCCCGCACAGGGGCGCTGTACCGGCTGTTCGGCAACCTGGAATGGCGGCCCTCCAGCCGCTGGACCGTCAATGGCGGCGTGATGGCGGAACACCACTACCTGAGCGGTCTGGATATTTCGCCGCGCCTGGCCCTCAATTACCAGCTTGCGCCTAACCACGCCTTGCGCGCATCGATCTCCCAAGCCTATCGTTCGCCCACTTTCTTCGAGGACCAGGGCGAGGTAAACAATCCCATGCTTGTGTTCATCCTTGGCCACGGCTTTGCTCCCGCAAATAACTTGCAGTCGGAGCGCATTGTGTCACGCGAAATCGGCTACGTTGCCAACATCCGCCGTCTGCGCCTGCAGATTGACGCGCGGCTGTTCAACGACGCCTTGAACAGGATCATTGGCAGCCAGCAAATCAATCCGGCCCCGCCGCCGGAAGTGTTTCAGGCCGCCAACCTGAACCACGCGGATATCCGCGGGGCCGATATACAGGCGCGATGGAAGCCAGAGAGCTGGCTTGACGTAGTCATGTCCTACGCCCGCGTGAGCATCAGTTCGAATGAGCCGGATGTTACGGATTCCGCGCCGAAGAATAATTTCTCCGGGCTGGCGATCTTCAAGCTGCCGGAAAGCTGGGAGGCCAGTATCGGTATCTACAGAGTTGGCGTCATGAAATGGATGGATGACGGCGACATCACGCGCGCCTTCACGCGTGTTGACGCGCGCGTGGCCAAGCAGTTGAGCCTGGGCCGGCACCCGGCAGAAATAGCCCTGGTCGGGCAGAATCTGGGTGCGGACTATACGGAGTTCCGCAACGACAATACTTTCGACCGGCGGGTTTATGGCAGCATTTCTTTGTCTTGGTGATGCAAGCTTCATAAGGGTTTGATAAAATAAGCCTTTGCTTTTCCTGTGGGGACAGATCATGCCCATCTATGCTTACCAGTGCAGTGCCTGCGGCCATCGGGAAGATGTCATGCAAAAGCTTGCTGACGCGCCGCTGAGTGTGTGCCCCCAATGCGGGGTGGAGTCCTTCACCAAACAGGTGACCGCAGCCGGGTTCGCGCTCAAGGGGAGCGGCTGGTATGCCACCGACTTCAAGGGTGGTGGCAAACCGGCTGAGAAGCCAGCCGAAAAGTCGGCGGAAAAGAAAGACGGAGCGCCTGCCCACGCCTGCGGATCCGGAGGCTGCGGCGCCTGCAGCTGAATTGAATGCACAAACTGACTCGAGAACTGGGCGGCCTAGGCCGCCCGCCTTTTTTATTGTGAAGCGTTATTTCGTCACCGGTTTGCTGATCTGGGTGCCGCTGGGGATTACCCTGTGGGTGCTGAGCCTGCTGATCGGTACCATGGACATGAGCCTGCTGCTGCTGCCGGCGGCCTGGCGTCCGGAGGCCTGGCTGGGCTTCAGCATTCCTGGCCTGGGCGTAATCCTCACCCTGTTGGTCATCTTTCTGACCGGCTTGGCGACCGCCAACATCATTGGCCAGAGGCTGGTTGATTTCTGGGAATCGCTGTTGCTCAGAATTCCGGTGGTCAAGACCATCTACAACAGCGTTAAGCAGGTGTCCGACACGCTGTTTTCCAGCGAGGGGCAGGCGTTCAAGAAAGTGCTGCTGGTGCGGTATCCGCACCCCGAGGCTTGGTCGATTGCGTTCCAGACCAATATGCCCGAGGTCGTGACACGCAAACTGGATGGCGAGCATGTGGGTGTGTTCATCCCCACTACCCCGAGTCCGGTGAACGGGTTTTATTTTTACGTGAAGAAGAGCGAATCGCTCGAACTGAACATGACGGTGGAAGACGCCCTCAAGGTCATTGTTTCAATGGGGGTGGCGACTATCGGGGGCAAGCCGGGTTCGGAACAGTTGCGCTCGAAATTTGCGGGCAATCAATAAAGAAGATTCATTATGATGCGTACCCACACCTGCGGCGAGGTCGATGCCCGCCATATTGGTCAAACCGTCACATTTTGTGGCTGGGCCCATCGGCGGCGCGATCACGGCGGCGTTATCTTCATTGACCTGCGCGACCGCTACGGCCTGGTGCAGGTCGTCTGCGATCCGGACATGGGCGACGATTTCAAGCGGGCGGAGCAAGTGCGCCACGAGTTTGTTTTGCGCATCAGCGGCCTGGTTCGGGCGCGGCCGGAAGGCACGGCCAATCCCAATATGCCCACAGGCGAAATCGAGGTGTTGGCGCGTGAGATCGAAGTGCTCAATGCCGCTGCCACACCACCGTTCCTGATCGACGACGACAACATCAATGAGAATACCCGGCTGACTTACCGCTACCTGGATTTGCGCCGCGAGCCCATGCAACGCAACATGGCGCTGCGCTACCGCATGGCCAAGAGCATGCGCGACTATCTGGATGCCCATGGCTTCATGGAGGTCGAAACACCCATGCTGACCCGTTCCACGCCGGAAGGCGCGCGCGATTATCTGGTGCCTTCGCGGGTGCACGACGGCATGTTCTATGCGCTGCCCCAATCGCCCCAGCTGTTCAAGCAGTTGCTGATGGTGGCGGGCTACGACCGCTACTTTCAGATCACCAAGTGCTTCCGCGATGAGGATCTGCGCGCCGATCGGCAACCCGAGTTCACCCAGGTCGACCTGGAAATGTCTTTCGTCAGCGAAGAGGACGTCATGGGCTTGGTCGAAGGCATGATCCGCGAGACCTTCAGGAAGGTGGCAAAGGTGGAATTGCCCGATCCCTTCCCGCGCATGAGTTGGCACGATGCCATGGACAAGTACGGCTCGGACAAGCCCGACATGCGGGTCAAGCTGGAACTGACCGAACTCACCGAGGTGATGAAGGACGTCGACTTCAAGGTGTTCTCCGGCCCGGCCAACACCGCCAACGGCCGAGTGGCCGCGCTCAGGATTCCCGGTGGCGGGGAACTGTCGCGCGGCGAAATCGACGGCTACACCGATTTTATCAAGATTTATGGCGCCAGGGGCCTGGCCTGGATCAAGGTCAATGAGCAGGCGAAGGGGCGCGAGGGTCTTCAGTCGCCCATCGTTAAGAACATTCACGACGCCGCGCTGGCCGCAATACTCGAACGCAGTGGCGCCCAGGACGGCGACCTGATTTTCTTCGGCGCAGACAGGGCCAAGGTGGTGAACGATGCGCTGGGCGCGCTGCGCGCCAAGATCGGGCACGAAAAGGGCTATCAGACCGGCGCGGCCTGGACTCCACTGTGGGTGGTGGACTTTCCGATGTTCGAATACGATGAGGAGGCGAAGCGCTGGCTTGCCCTGCATCACCCCTTTACCGCCGCCAAACCGGGCCATGAAGACATGCTGGAATCCAATCCGGGCGGCTGCCTGTCGCGTGCCTACGACATGGTGCTTAATGGCTGGGAAGTGGGCGGCGGTTCGATCCGCATCCACCGCGAGGACGTGCAGGAGAAAGTGTTTGCCGCGCTCAATATCGGCCATGACGAACAGCGCGCCAAGTTCGGCTTTCTGCTCGATGCGCTGCAATTCGGCGCTCCGCCGCACGGCGGATTGGCATTCGGCCTCGACCGCTTGGTTACCTTGGTGGCCGGCGCCGAATCGATCCGCGACGTGATCGCTTTCCCCAAGACCCAGCGCGCCAACGACCTGATGACCGATGCCCCCAACCAGGTTGATGAAAAGCAGTTGCGCGAATTGCATATCCGTCTGCGCAATCCGACGTCTGCCTAAGATCTGCCACGGAGCAAGTAACGGACCCAAGGGCATGGAAGATCCCTACAAGATTCCCGTTTCGGTCTTGGTGGTGA
The DNA here is from genome assembly GCA_035635075.1 of Thiobacillaceae bacterium. Taxonomy (GTDB): domain Bacteria; phylum Pseudomonadota; class Gammaproteobacteria; order Burkholderiales; family Thiobacillaceae; genus DASQBT01. Next base: position 8,259 of record DASQBT010000206.1, read on the forward strand.
TCCACACGCCGGATAACCAAGTGCTGCTGCTGGAACGCGCGGACCATCCGGGCTGGTGGCAGTCGGTGACCGGTTCGCAGCATGCGGGCGAAACCCTGTTGCAGACTGCCATACGCGAAGTCCGTGAAGAGACGGGCCTGGATCCGGCGGCCTTCCGGCTGACCGACTGGGACTATGCCAATGTGTACGAAATCTTCGAGTGCTACCGGCACCGCTACGCGCCGGGCATTACCCAAAACACCGAGCATGTGTTCGGCCTGGAACTGCCCGCACCCGTGCCGGTTCAACTGGCGGCGCGTGAGCACCTGGCGTTCAAGTGGGTGCCGGCGGAACAGGCGGCGGCACTATGTTTCTCCCCCAGCAATGCCGAAGCCATTCGCAGCTTGACCCGGCGGCCCAGGGCCATCCGCAAGATCTAGTTGAGGACGCAGCTTGTGGCAAAATTAGCCTGCTGCACTTCCCACAATCGATGACAGGATCCCTGATGAACCGGCGCCGCGCCCTCGCCCATTTGACTGTGCTGGCCGCCCTCGCCTGGGTGCCAAGGCACGCACCGGCAGATCCCGGACTGCGCCCGCTGGTGGACGTCGATCGCAGCATGGTCCTCGGCACCATCACGGTCAGGGCTTTCATCGACGTACCGGTGGACGCTCGCGCGGCTTGGGAGGTGCTGACCGATTACGACCGGCTGGCCCAGTTCGTGCCGGACATGCGCGAGTCGCGGCTGGTCAGCAAGCCGGGGCAGCCGCACCGCGTATTCCAGCGTGGCGAGAAATCGTGGCTGATTCTGGATGCGCCTTTCGAGGTCCTTATGCAGATGGACGAGACGCCCCCTTCCCACATTGTTTTCCACCAACTCTCCGGCACCTTGCGCGACATGTACGGCGAATGGCGCCTGCTCCCGCTCAGAGGCGGGGTCCGCATTACCTACTATGCGCGCATGGAGCCCGGCCTGCTCTCGCCCCGCGCGCCGGGCGATACTGTGCTGATCCGGGCCGACATCGAGCGCATGCTGGTGGCCATCGGGAACGAAATGCTGCGGCGCCAGGCTGTCCGACCAAGGCCTTGAGGGTGGCGGCTGTCGCATTGGGTCGCGTAGGCCTGGCCTTGTTGTGGCTGCATAGTTGCCTGGCCTGGGCCCAGGCTGAGGTGCAGGTTGAAGGCGATGCCAACGTGATTCGCATTTCCGCACAGATCGCCACTGAGGTGGACCGCAAGACCGCCTGGAGTGTGCTGTCCGATTACCAACACTGGGCCGACTTTGTGCCCGATCTGCTGGTAAGTCGGGTAATTTCACGGCCCGGCGAGCCACTGCTGGTCGAACAGCGCGGGAGGATACCCTGGCTGCCGTCCTTTCCCCTGGTGGTCGTCGCCGCGGTGGAGGAAACACCTTACAAGCGCCTGCGCTTCCAGCGCATTGCGGGCAACATCAAGGCGTTGGAGGGTGAGTGGCAAATTCAAGGCAAGGTTCACGTGCGCCTGATCTATCATTCCACGGTCGAGCCGGGCTTCCCCATGCCCCCGCAGATGACGATGGAAATCTTCCGCCAGGATGCCAAGGTCAGGCTCGAGGCGATGGCCCAGGAGATGGCGCGCCGGGCTGCTGCGGATCGCTAGGAAACTGTCAGATCCGGCCCTGGTAGTGCAGAATGGCCACGCCGTGGCACAGCGCGGAGAAGGCCATCAATCCCACGGTTTCGGGCAGCACTTGAAGGATGCCGCCGCCGCGCACGAAGACGTCCAGAAAGCCATCAAGCCCCCAGGACAGGGGCGAGAGCACGGCCAAGCTCTGCATCAGGGGCGGCATCACCGCCTTGGGGACAAGGATGCCGCCCAGGGCTGCCATGATCATCACGGTGGCGGAGCTGAAGCTGGCGGCCTGCTCCGCAGTCCGGGCATACATGGACACCGCAATGCCGAAGCCGATCGCTGCCAGACTGGCTGCCGCCCCAAGCAGCAAGAGGGCCAGGGGGGCATTGCCCAACTCCAGCCGATCGCCGCCCAGCAGCGGCAACACGTATACGCTGACTGCCAGGATGGAGGCCATCTGGATCTGGTTGATTACGAAGAAGGGTACGGCCTTGCCGCCCAACACCACCCACGCGGGCACCGTCATGGTCTGCAGCCGGAACAGGTTGCCCTGCTCGCGTTCGCGGATGAAGGAGACCGACAGCGGCACCGTAAGGAAGAACATGGCCAGCAGTGTCCAGGCTGGCGCGTTCTGCTGCACCGAAGTGGGGGTAATGAGGCTGTGGTGGTCGCGGGTCACCAGTTCGCTTTGCGGCGGGACGAATAGGCGCGTCTTTTCCATGTCGGGCAGGGGCACGTAGTGTTTGCCCAGGCTGACGCGCAGGATCTGGTCCAGCTGTTCGCGTCCGAGCCGCATGCCAACGCCGTGCAGGGCAAGGTCCAGCGCTCCTTCCAACACCCTGCGGTAGTCCGAGCGCAGGGTCGGGTCCGCCAGCACCCGAACCTCCACCGGTTTTTCGATGCGCAAGTCCGGCGGCACGCCGGCGAGGATTTCGCCCACCCGGCGCCGGGCCTGCTCGCTGGCTCCAGTCGGAATGAGGACCGCGATCTTGTAACGCCCTTGCTGCATCCATTGCCGAACCTGGCCTTCAGTCGCGTGCTCGGCCACGGCGACTTGGATATGGGGGTTGGCGCGCAAGGCGCGGATGACGCCTTGCGCCACCTCCGCCTTGTCCTCGGTGGCGACCAGAACCGGGAAGGAGGCGCCGGACCGATCGCCGAAGGCATCCCGGAGCGCCAGCGACAGGATCAGCACGAACAGTACCGGCATGATCAGGAACAGTGCCAGGGCCTGCCGGTCGCGCAGGATGATGCGGGTGTCCTTGATGACAGAAGCGCGGAAGCGCGGGAATTCGCCCATGATTCTCGACCACAGACTCACTGGCGGTCGTCCCCATCGATCGACTGGAGGAAGATCTGCTCCAGGTTGGAGCCGCCGTAACCCATCGACTCCACCCTCACCCCGGCATCCTTCAGCGCCTGCATGAGGGCCAGAGCCGCCAAGTCGGTGTGGGCGCCGGTGGCCCGCAGGCAGCGCCCGCTGAGGCTCAAGTCACCGACTTCGTGCAGCTTGCCAAGCGCCTCACTCAGACCAGGCGGAGGGTCGCGGTCGAGGCGGATTTGGATAACCTCGTCGCGCTGCGCGCCAAGCAGTTCCTGCACGCCACCCTGAATCACGATCTGGCCGCGGTTCATGATGGCCACGTCATGGCAGAGCTGCTCGGCCTCGTCCATGTAGTGGGTGGAGAGCAGGATGGTGACGCCGGCTGCATGCAGTTCGCGCAGCCGCTGGTGGATCAGCAGGCGGGATTGTGGATCAATTGCCACTGTCGGCTCGTCAAGGATAAGAATCTGCGGTTCATGAATCAGCCCGATCACCAGGTTGAGCCGGCGCTTGAATCCGCCCGAAAAATGTTCCACTGAAGTGTTGGCCTGATCGCCGATCTGCGCCAAGTCAAGGCAGGCCTGTACCCTTTCTTCCAACCGGCTGCCGGTGAGGTTCTGCATGCGGCCGTAGTAGGTTAGGTTTTCCCGCGCGGTCAGGGTGGGATAGAGGGCGGGTTCCTGAGGGACCACACCCAGCAGGTGCTTGATTTCGGCTGCGGCGCCTGGCATGTTCAGGCCGCCGACTCGCACTGAGCCGGATGTGGGCTTGAGCAGGCCGCAGAGGATGGACAGCAGGGTTGTCTTGCCGGCCCCGTTCGGCCCCAAGATGCCGTAGATGACGTTGTGCGGCACGGTGAGCGTGAGGGTGCTGAGGGCCGGTGAACCGTCCGGCTTGAACCGTTTCACGAGGTCCTTCACTTCGATCGCCGGCCTGCCCTGGCCAGTCGCAGCAATCTGCAGCGCGGGAGCGCAGGGAACTCCCACTAGGCAAGCTCCGCCGCCGGGCGAATCCCGGCCATGCTTTGGGGCAGAAGAGTCCGCCTATCATGCCGGCGAGAGCCCGTGTTCCCCAGCGCGCCGGCCAAAGACAAAGGGCGCGTCTGATGCCGGTGTCCAATGCCAGCGCGAGCAAGGGATGAATAGCGGGACAAAGTGCATTCGGCGCGATGATGTGATGTTGGATTGTACCGGCGCGCGCTTATGCAGCAAAATCGCAACACATGGAAAGGATGGGCGCTTAAGGAAAATTTCAAGCCATGCGATATAGTTAGACGATGACTTTGCCTCTCCATGTCGCCAGCTACAACATCCACAAGGGGCTGTCGCATTTCAACCGGCGGCTGACCGTCCACGAAGTGCGCGATCAGCTCAGGCAACTGGGTGCCGAAATCGTGTTTCTGCAGGAAGTGCAGGGCATCCACGACAAGCGCGCCAGTCACTTCAGCCACTGGCCGGATCAGCCCCAGCACGAGTTTCTCGCCGACAAAGTCTTCGCCGACTTTGCCTATGGCAAGAATTCAGTTTACAACCACGGCCATCACGGCAATGCCATATTGTCCCGCTATCCCATCCGGCGCTGGGACAACGTGGACATTTCCGCCCATGCCTTTGAAGCCCGCGGCATGCTGCATTGCGAACTGGAACTCCCAGGCTCGGCGCAGATGCTGCACTGCATCAACGTACACCTGGGCCTGACCGAGGGCGGGCGGCGGCGGCAAATAGACATGATTTCGCGGCGCATTCACGAAATGGTGCCCGATGACGCACCGCTGATTCTGGCCGGGGATTTCAACGACTGGCGCACCCGGGCTTGCCACTACATGCGCAAGGAATTGGGTTTGAGCGAAGTATTTGAGGCTCACCAAGGCCAGCCGGCGAAAAGTTTTCCCTCCGCGATGCCGATTTTCCAGCTTGATCGCATCTACACACGCGGTTTCCAGGTACGCAACGCAGACGTGCATTCAGGATTTCCCTGGCGGCGTTTTTCTGACCACGCCGCGTTGACGGCGACCCTGGTCCCGGCATGAGCCGATCTTCCCGGCGCACATTCCTTCCTTTCAAGTCGCTGCATTTCGTTTCCGCCAATCAGCTGAGCCTGTTGCAGAACGGGGCCATGTTCTTTCCTGCGCTGGAAGCCGCGATTCGGGCAGCGCAAGTGGAGATCTTTCTGGAAACCTATATTTTCAAGAATGACGTGATCGGCATGCGGATTGCCGCGGCACTCGAAGATGCGGCTGCAAGAGGCGTGAAAGTGCGGCTGATGGTGGACGCTTTCGGTTCAAGCGAAACACCGGCGCACTTTTTCAAAAGCATGCAGGATGCGGGGGTGGCGATTCACTTCTATCGACCCAAGCGCGGCTGGCTGCATTTAAAGCGCCATCGCCTGCGCCGCCTGCATCGCAAGCTG
>DASQBT010000207.1:0-13573 GCA_035635075.1 Thiobacillaceae bacterium
AACGAAGTCAACAGCCCGTGGGTGCAAATTGCTACGAACTGGCGAGCTGCTCCAGGCCCAGAGGACATCGCAAGCACCGTTGCGGCACAAAGCTCAATCTCTTGCATCTGGGCCGCAGATTCTGCGGACGCCGGTCTATTCAACAACTTCAGCAGGGTGGCGAGCCAAGTCAATCTTGCTGACGCCAACTTCAATGCTGCTCAGTGGCCGGACAACGGCAACAACGTAGCGTGGGGCGATATATTCGGTTACAGGTGTGTTCCCTATAGCGGAGCATGGAATCTGCCCGTGCTGTCGGACGTCGTGTCAGGCGCTACGCCCTTTGCTCGATCTATGTCCGGACCGAAGCTCTCCCGGGCCATGCTGTTGCTAGCCGGACTGGGCCTGCTCCTGTTCGTGGCGCCGTGGCGCGTAAACAGCGAGCGGCATGCGCCTGAAGGAAATAGTAATGTGGCGGGGGTTAGCCCGATCCCGGATCGCCTCTCGTGGCTATTCCCAATTCCGCAACCTGCAAAAGTGAAACGCCGGCTTTACCTGCCTGTCGCGGGCAAGCTTGGCGTCGCCCACTTGCTGGCATTGACTTGGCTGGTATTCAGCATTCATGTCGCGTTGCCCTGGCTACATGACTTGTCCACCCTGATACCGGCTTGGTTTGCCATCCTGGTGACAACGGGCATTGCGTTTCTGCCGGGATATGTGTTTGCCTTCGTGTTTGTCAGCCTGCTGCTTGATCGGCGTCCTCCTGCTTCGTTCAGCAGCGAACCTCCGCCATTGTCGATTCTTGTTGCTGCCTACAACGAGGAAGACACCATTGCGGAAACCCTGAATTCAATCATCCATCAAGGGTATCCGGCGCCTGTGGAGATCATTTTGGTGGACGACGGCTCCAGAGATCGCACGGTAGAGATCGCGCAAGGTTTGGATATCAAGGAGTTGCGAATTCACAGGATGGGTAAGAATGGCGGCAAGGCCCGAGCCTTGAATGCCGCCTTGACATTGGCCACTCATTCACTTGTCGTAACAATCGACGCAGACACCCACCTGTACAAAGATGCATTGCAGCGGCTGGTCGCGCGTTACCTGTCCGATCCGCCTGGAACGGTCGCAGTTGCGGGCGCTATACATGTGCGCAACTCACGCGACAACTGGCTTACCAAGATTCAGGAATGGGATTACTTCCATGGTATCGCTGTGATCAAACGGGTGCAGAGTTTGTATCAGGGGGTTCTTGTTGCTCAGGGGGCGTTTTCGCTCTACACCCGCCAAGCCCTCCAGGATGCCGGTGGCTGGCCGGAGTGCGTGGGCGAGGACATCGTGCTTACTTGGGATCTGATGGAAAAAGGTCACAGGGTGGGGTATGCGGAAGATGCTGTTGTGTTCACTCGGGTGCCAACAACCTTTCGCCAATACTATCAGCAGCGCAAGCGTTGGGCCCGTGGACTGATTGAAGCGTTCAAGCACCACCCAAAGGTGTTGACGACGCCGCGTCTGAATTCCACTTTCTTCTACCTGAATCTGCTCTACCCGTTCATTGATGCTTCCTACCTGCTATTCTTCTTGCCCGGCGTCATTGCGGCGTTATTGGGCTACTACTATCTGGCCGGTATCATGACCCTGATGCTTATCCCCCTTGGACTGCTCAACAACCTGGTCATGCTGGCAATTCAAAAACGCATGTTCAAGAGCCGCAATCTCAGCGTTCGTCGAAATTTTCTCGGCTTGCTTGCCTATATGGTTTTCGGTCAACTGGTCATGGCGCCCGCTTCCGTCATGGGCTATGTGAGCGAGTTCATCAGCCTGCGAAAAACCTGGGGAACAAAATGAGGCTGCGAGGCCTCGCGCTGGTACTTGGGCTCTTGTGTGTTTTCCATGCTCAGGCTGCCGATAACGCCGGCTCGGATATCCGCGCGGGTCGCGAAGCCCTTGGAGCCGGACAACCGGTTGAAGCGAAATCGAGGTTTGAGGCGGCACTGGCTAATCCTGAAATCCGTCTTGATGACCGCTACGCCGCCCTGGTTGGACTGGGCCGGGCTGAGATCTGGCTTGGCGACTATCGCGCTGCACGCGAGGGCTTTGAGAAAGCCCGGAAACTTGCGCAAAGCGACTCTGACAGGGAAGTTGCTGCAACAGGATTGGCGCAAGCCTTGAATGCCCTGGATTACCCGCGTCAGGCGTATGTTCTGCTAGCGCCCTTTGCGAAGGGAAATTCCGAAGCCAGCCTCGAAGCCCTCAAGGCGCAGCGAGTCCTGGGTTGGCAGGATCAAAGTCCGGCGTATTTGGCCGCTGTCCCAGCGATCAATCCACAAAGCAGGCTTGGTGCCGAGTTCAGGCGGATTCAGGCCGACACCGACTATGCCTTGGCGCGGCGTGTGGAGGGCGGATTTGATTATCAACATGACAGCGATGGCCTGACCTTACTGGGACTCGGCGCGGGCGTGAGTCTGCCTGCCAATTCAAATGCTCAGTTCGCTCGCTGGGGCGTTTCTACCCAAACCTGGCGTGTCGATGACGGCCAGCGGTCCAATCGTGTTGTTAGCCTGGACGGGCACTACGCCACGCGCCTTGGGGAGGACCACAGCGTGGATTTGAGTCTGGGAGCAGGGGAGAGCGACGGCTGGAATTTCATCCAGGGCCGTCTGGGCTGGGGATACCGGCCCACTGATATTTTTGGAATCGAGGCATCGGCGGAGCGTACGCCCATACTGACGCCTGTGGCGCTTGCCGGGCATATGCTTTACAACACCTACACGTTGGGATTCACTGTGCGTCCAGGCGATCAGTGGTACATATTGCCTGCGTACTATCATCAGGATTTTTCGGACGGCAATCGGCGGGATGGCGGAGTACTCCGTATCAGGCTGAGCCCCTATGATATCCCCCATTCTGCCGCCGCGTTAGGTGCGGAAATCTATCTGCGAACGTTTCACAGCGACTTGCCAGGCGGAGGGAGGGGCTATTTCAATCCCACTGACTTTCATGAGGAACAACTCAAGCTGATCGGCATTCAACGCGTCTCTTCAAGCTGGAAGCTACGTGCGTTGGCGGGAGGAGGAAGCCAAACGGTCGACGGCGACAGCAATCCAATCTATTCCGTTGAGCTTGCGCTGGAGGGGAGATTGCCGGGCAATGGCCGCCTCAGGGGCGTCGTGGGCCGATCTTCCGTGTCATCTCAAAGTGGCGGCGGGGCGGGCTACTGGAATGACTACTTGAGTCTCTCGCTCGCGTATCCCTTCTGAGAAGTCTACCCCGCCTTGAAATTCGCTTGATATTCCCCACATAGCTAGCATTGTCTATCGGGGGATATCATGCGTTTCGACAAACTGACCAGCAAGTTCCAGCAGGCCCTGTCCGATGCCCAGTCTCTGGCGGTGGGCGGCGACCAGCAGTTCATTGAACCCCTGCACCTGATGGCCGCTCTGCTATCCCAGGAGGATGGGGGCAGCGCGTCCATTCTGGCCAAAGCGGGGGTGCAGGTGGTCGCACTCAAGGCGGCCATCAACCAGGCACTCGCTCGGTTACCAAAGGTGGAAGGCCACGGCGGCGAAGTTTCCATTTCGCGCGACCTGAACAACCTGCTTAACCTGACCGACAAGGAGGGGCAGAAGCGCGGCGACCAGTACATTTCGAGCGAGCTGTTCCTCACCTCAGCCCTGGAGGATAAGGGCGAGCTTGGCCGCCTGCTCAGGCAACACGGCGCCAACAAGCCTGCCCTGGAGCAGGCGATCAATTCCATACGTGGAGGCGAATCGGTGACCAATCCGGAAGCGGAGGGCCAGCGCGAGGCGCTGAAAAAATACACCCTGGACCTCACCGAGCGCGCCCGGCACGGCAAGCTCGATCCGGTGATCGGCCGCGACGACGAAATTCGCCGCGCTATTCAGGTCTTGCAGCGCCGCACCAAGAACAACCCGGTGCTGATCGGTGAGCCCGGCGTGGGCAAGACCGCCATCGTGGAAGGCCTGGCCCAGCGCATCGTCAACGGCGAAGTTCCGGAAACCCTCAAGGACAAGCGAGTTTTGGTACTGGACATGGCGGGCCTGCTGGCCGGCGCCAAGTATCGAGGCGAGTTCGAGGAGCGCCTCAAGGCGGTGCTGAAGGAAGTGCACCAGGACGAGGGCCGCATCATCCTGTTCATCGACGAGCTGCACACCATGGTGGGAGCCGGCAAGGCTGAAGGCGCGATCGACGCCGGCAACATGCTGAAACCGGCGCTGGCGCGCGGCGAGCTGCACTGCATCGGCGCCACCACCCTGGATGAGTACCGCAAGTACATCGAGAAGGACGCGGCCTTGGAACGCCGCTTCCAGAAGGTACTGGTGGACGAGCCGAGCGTGGAAGACACCATTGCCATCCTGCGCGGCCTGCAAGAGAAATACGAACTGCACCACGGGGTGGAGATCACTGACCCGGCGATTGTGGCGGCAGCGGAATTGTCGCACCGCTACATCACTGACCGCTTCCTGCCGGATAAAGCCATCGACCTGATCGACGAGGCAGCGTCGCGCATCAAGATGGAAATCGACTCAAAGCCCGAAGCCATGGACAAGCTCGATCGCCGACTGATCCAGCTCAAGATCGAGCGCGAGGCGGTGAAGAAGGAAAAGGACGAGGCGTCGCAGAAGCGCCTTGCCCTGCTGCAAGACGAAATCCAGCGCCTGGAAAGGGAGTATGCCGACCTGGAGGATATCTGGAAGGCGGAGAAGGCCCAGGTGGCCGGCGCCCAGCACGTCAAGGAAGCGCTGGACCGCGCCCGCATCGAGATGGAAGAGGCCAAGCGCCGCGGCGACTGGCAGAAAATGAGCGAAATCCAGTATGGCCGAATTCCGCAGTTGGAGGCTCAACTGAAGCAGGCGCAGGCAGCAGAGGGCAGCGAGAAAGCCGCCAATAGATTGCTGCGCACCCAGGTCGGCGCGGAAGAAATCGCCGAAGTGGTATCGCGCGCCACCGGCATTCCGGTGTCCAAGATGATGGAAGGCGAGCGCGACAAGCTCATGCACATGGAAGAGAACCTGCACAAGCGCGTGGTGGGGCAGGACGAGGCTGTGCGTCTGGTGTCGGACGCCATCCGCCGCTCACGCGCCGGGCTGTCGGATCCCAACCGGCCCTATGGTTCCTTCCTGTTTCTCGGTCCAACCGGCGTGGGCAAGACCGAGCTGTGCAAGGCATTGGCCGAATTTCTGTTCGATTCCGCCGAGCACATGATACGCATCGACATGAGCGAATTCATGGAGAAGCATTCGGTGGCGCGGCTGATCGGTGCGCCGCCGGGCTATGTCGGCTACGAGGAAGGCGGCTATCTGACTGAAGCGGTGCGGCGCAAGCCCTACAGCGTGATCCTCATGGACGAGGTGGAGAAGGCTCATCCTGATGTCTTCAACGTGCTGCTGCAGGCCCTCGATGACGGGCGCATGACCGATGGTCAGGGGCGCACGGTGGACTTCAAGAACACCGTCATCGTCATGACCTCCAACCTCGGAAGCCAGATGATTCAGCAGATGGCAGGCGACGATTACCAGGTGGTGAAGCTTGCGGTGATGGCCGAGGTCAAAAACTATTTCCGCCCGGAATTCATCAATCGCATCGATGAAGTGGTGGTATTCCACGCTTTGGACGAAGCGCACATCGAGTCGATTGCCCGCATCCAGCTCAGGTACCTGGAGCAACGCGTGGCGCGCATGGAGATGAAGCTGGAAGTGAGCGATGCGGCACTGGCGCTGATCGCGCGTGCCGGTTTTGATCCGGTGTTCGGCGCCCGTCCGCTCAAGCGGGCCATCCAGAGCCAGATCGAGAACCCGCTGGCGAAGGAAATCCTGTCGGGACACTTCAGCCCGAAGGACATCATCCGGGTGGAGGCGCGCGCGGGACAGATCGAATTTGAGAAGGCCTAGAATCCAGGGGCCGGCCTGGCCGGTCCGCGCATCGGAATCTTAGGCAAGTCTTGCCCCCAAAGGCATGGGTAAGGGCGTGAGGGTCGGGGCGGGCCGAGCGAGACTGCAATGCAATGTGCAGCTCGCTCACACGCCCGCCAGCAGGATTCCGAACATTCTTTCCCTGCTTACACTGTTAAGGCCATGCAGCACCTTGACTGCTTCCTGGGCGACACGCTCATCATGTGTTTGCAAGTACTGAATTGCGAGTTTTGACCAGGCATCAGCCAGTTTAGGGTCGACTGTGCGCAGTTGCTGCAGCGCCTGCGACACGCCGACCATCCCCTTCAGTTGGTAGAAGGTGAGCGCCAAGTTGTACCAGGCCGGAATGTAATCCGGGTTGATGCGCACCGCATCCCGATAGGCACGCATGGCCTCTGGGAAGCGTCCGCTGTCACGATACGCGTTGCCAAGATTGTTCCTGCCATTCAAGTCGCGCGGCTCGATCTCAAGGTCCTTGAGATAAGCGGAAATGGCTTCTGTGTAGCGGTTCATTTGGCCAAGCGCGCGCCCGAGCACGAACCAGGCCGAAGCGTTTCCTGGTTCTGCTGCCGTCCAATGCCTTCCAAGGTCCATCAAGCCCTGCCAGTCGCGACGCTGTTCGTGGGCGATTGCCTGGCGGATCCAGTTCGGGCGGCTTGGTGCCGAGGCGCTGTGCGAGGCTGCATGGTAGGCATGGTGCGAATCGGCGATTGATTTGCTTACTTGTGCAATGGCACCAGAGGCAAGACAGAGCGTGATGGCGGCGGCCAGGGCATAGTGGGTAACAGGCGGCATGAAACTGCTGATCCGAAGGTGACGGGCCTCATATTAACGTCAGTACCGCGGGCTTTCCAGAGTCCGCCATGGACTTCCGCATATCGGTACATGCACGGTGTGCCGCTGGCGATGGCTGCAAATGCGGTGCATGGGGTAGTGGGCATTCCATTGCCAAGCGCCGGAGCACCGCAGAGGCGCTTTTTCGCAGCAGCCCTTCGGGAGGGACGAAATGAGGGTTAACCCGCCCTGGCCTCGCCTCTGGTCACTAGGCCCGCATACAGTACGGCAAGCAAGCCGGTGAGGAAGATCCCGTCGAAGGTTCCGGCACCGCCGATCGACGCAATCGGCGCGCCGAGACCCTGGATCTTTCCCAGGTTGAGAAGATCCGCGCCAATCAAGGTTCCGAGGCTGCCGCAGATATAGGCCAAAGGGGCGGCGTAGCGCCGCGACAGAGCCAGGGCCACCAGCGCCGTGGCCAGGGGCGGCACGATGATAGGCACCGCAATACCCAGGCCGGGAACCGGGTAGGCGAGAAGATGGCAAATTGCTGCGACCACCCCGACGCCGATCAAGCTGAGTCCGAATAGTCGATTCTTTTGCATGAGATAGATCGAAATCAGGATCGGGATGACGGCACCGCCAACATTGATGGCAATCACCGTGGCGGGCCACTCCCGTATCACGGGGATCACATAGTGGATGCCGAAATAGCTCACCTCAGCAGCCGCGGTCATATGTCGTTCGGGAAAATAGGCAATAGGAATATTGACGTAACTCCACAACAAAGAGAGCAGCAGGATGATGAAGACGCTACTGGACTTGATTCCCATGCTTGCGGACGCATAGTGCAGAACGCTCGACGCAACCAGCCCAAACACCAGGCCAAACAAGGCGGCCAGCAAAAACAGAAAAGGCAGGGTGATGGGGAAGTAATGCAAGCCGGAGGTGAGCATGGGGAGCAGGGCGGTTTAAGTTTTACCGGGTTAAACGATTGCAGTCCAGCATCTGGCGCAAATTCGCAAAATCAAGCTGTAGGCCTCAGCCGCACGCCAATTGGGGATAAGAAATGGCATTGATTTTAATCCGTGCCGCATCTCTGCTTACGCTCCGTGAGTCATGCCAGCTCCGGCAAAAAGTTGCGCCACCGCTGGCAGTACCCGCTCGACTGCTTCCAGAGGCAGACGCGAACCGGCCGGAGCGAGCGCGCTGTAGGCCGCCATCATCCCTGCAGGCAAGCGGCCGCTGATCTGCATGAGCTCGGCAAAGCGAATGCCCTGGCGGACGAGGAAGGCGATATACGTATGCCAGAGCGCAGCAGGCCTAACGTCGGCGGGATGTTCAATACCGGCGTCGTGGGCGGCACAGAGCAGCTCCGAGTCGAGATCCTCCATCGTCATGGGATGGCCTTGCGCGTCAGCGAGGATCTGACGACCAGGCTGTGTCATGCGCTGAGCAAGGGGGCCCGCCAACGTCTCGCAGATGGCGATTTCCCGGGCGGGCTCCCCGGCAACTTGTATCCGGCGCTCCTCCAGATTCACATCGTCCAAAGTCAGGGCGAGAACTTCTTCCGGCCTCATGCCGCTCAATAGCAGCAGCATGCCAAGGCGGCCGGCTTCGCTTGCTGCATTAAGCAGGGCGGCCACTTCCTCCTGGCGCAGTTCCCGTGGAAGAACAGGGTGATCGGCGAGCAATGGAGGGCTCGCAGGGCCCAAGCCCCGAATCCCCGCCAAGGGGAGCGGCAGCGCCTCCATTTGATCGGGCAGCATCCCGTTCGGAACGGGTTGGCCGATGATAAACGCCGGCTGCGGTTCAGAACGGTTGAACAGTTCGACAAACCACATGGCCAGCAAACCCAGCAACAGGGAGCCCGCCAGGCTGATCGCAGCATCCCGCGCGTAAAGCGGGCGCCATGCCTGCCGAGGTGTCGTCGCCGCTTCGAGTATCGTGACCGCAGGTTTGCGGTCCAGCTCGCTTGCTTCCAGCCTCAGCTTGCGCTCGACGGCCGCGCGATACAGAGCCTGCATCTCGGTCAGATCAGCCTGCAGTGCCTTGTACCGGTCGAAGTTGCCGGAAAATTCACGTACCGCGTTGCGGTCCTTGGCACCCTGGCGCCGGATTCGGTCAGCAGTTTCCCGTGCGCTCGCCAAATCCTGCTCTGCTTGGGCAACCGCGGCCTGCAGGCCGAGCACTCGCTGGGACTTGATCTGGCGCTCGAGGTCTTCCAGCTGCGCACGCTTGGCCCGGACCGCCGGGTCCATGGCCATGAATTCGGCGGTGAGGCTTCGCCCCAGGTCCGTCAGGTCCTGGCGTAGTTGGGAAGCGCGCTGCTCGAGGTTCGCCAAGGTCGGATCGTCCTGCGCCCGCAGCACGTTCCTGCCCGAAGCCGCTGCGTCCCGCAACGAGCGCAGCTTGCCCTCCGCAATCCCCACGTTCTCGTCGGCCTTGTTGAGCGAAGCGGCGATGCCTGAAGCGCTTGCCAGCACCTGATTCTCGTCCCGCTCCGGGGAGACGATGTTGTATCGGAGGCGAAACAAATCCACCTCCCTCTGTTTTGCCGCCACGTTTGCCTCGAGCTTGGCAGCCTCGTCGCCGGCGTTCACCAAGGCCTGATGATTTGTGCTGCCGTAGGCCGCCTCGAGATGCGCCTGAAAGACCTGGGTCACCGTGTTCAACAGGGATGCGAGCACTTCTGCGTGCCTTCCCGTAATGGTCAGCACCACCACATCGGTGCCGCTGACCGGGGTAATCAGCATGGCAGACTGCAGCCCTGCGACCGGATCAGGACCGAGAAAAGACAGGTCGTAGCCTGTGTTGAGCCGTTCGACGGCCTGTTCGAGTACGGGCCGGCTGGTCAGTACCTGAAGTTCGGTCAGGAAGGGCTTGGCACTATCGGACGCTTGGCTGCCTGCCTGATCGCCGGCGGGGGTCACGGCGCCCTGGCCGCCCGCGATGGTTACCGTTGTCGGCGCTGGCGCCGCCGCCGCAGGAGTGATCTGCAGGCGCGCTACGGCGCGATACTCTGCCGGGCGAAGAAAGGTGTAGCTCAGACTCAGGATGCAGGCCAGGGCAAAGACCCCGAGAAAGACCAGGCGCCGGCGGCGATTGCCGCGCGCCGCCGGCGAGGGTATGTGAGGTGGCAAGCGCATCGTCCAAGGACGCTGGCTAGCGGTGTTCTTGATGAACGACATCGGCTTTTCTCCTCCCGGGTCTGGCGTCCATGACCGTTCGTTTGTGCCTCACGGACAAGCGGTTATGGCGCCCGTTGCCGTTTCAGACGGGCGCGGCGCAAATAAGTTGCCATTCCAGCCTTGCCCCCTGGTGACCGGGCGGTCACCCCCCTGCCCGGTTCGAGCGCGCGACTTGCGGCGAGGAGCACTTGCATCGGGACGCTTGGATCGGGACGCCTGCCGCCTCCCCTTTTTCAGATGCGCCGGCTCCGAAGTCAAAGATCGCCGTTGGCCGCCGAGCGCATCATGTCATCCATCTTGACCCGTATCTCCTCGGCCGATTGGCGCAGTTCCGGCGTAATGCCCATGGCCTTGCCCGCATAGTCGAGCCAGGTCACATCCCAGTCCATGGTCAGCACCCAGATGTTTTTGTTCGCGTCTTCCATCACCGCGATGCGGCAAGGCAGGAAAACGATCATTTCAGGGATGAGCTTGAGCAACTGGCGGGCCACGGCGATGTCGCAGAAACTGAAGACTTCCACCCGGGGCGCGGTATCGTCACCCAGCACGGCCTTGAAGTCCTTCCACATCGGGTTCGACCCGACGAACTTGAAGTTGAGCTGGTTGGCTCGCATTTTCAGGGATTCCACCACATCGTCAAAGCTCAGCCCGGGCTTGGCCTTGTACTTGACGGCAAAGTAGTTCATCGCCTCGCGCGCGTCGGCCTTCATCATGTTGGCCATCAGGGGCATGGCCAACTTCAGATAGCGGCGCTTCTCTTCCTCGGGGATGATCCGGTTCATGCCATAGTCCACCCGCGGCGGTGGTAGGCCCTGCTGGAGGATGATCGGGCCATAGGGGGTGGGCACCGGCGAGATCCAGCCGGCCGTGCCCTCCGGCAGATAGGGATTCTTGCCTGGATCCTTGGTGGGCGGCGTGTAGCCTCCTGGTTTGGGCGGATCGGCAGCCTGTGCCAAACAGGTAACCGCCAGCAGAATTAGGACAGGGATGCGCATGGAGGTCTCCTCGGACACTTACGGCTTGATGCTAGAAGTTCGGGTTTGCCCAGTCAACCGCATGCTTCAGCCAGAGACATGCACTGCGGGCTCGCAATGTTCCAGGTAATGACGGACGCGGATGAATTCCGCCTCCAGATCTTCCATAAGTCCACGGGCGCTCTGGATGTCGCCCAGCTTGAGCGCCGCCTCCAGATCGCCAGCCTGCCGCATAAGCGGCGTGGCAAGGACAGCCGCGGCCGCTCCGCGCAGGCTGTGGCATTTGCGCGCGGCAAGCTCATTGTCGGCGCTTTCCAGCGCGCCGTTCAATTCCAGCAGCAGACTCTCGGTGCTGTCGAGAAAGACCTTCAGCATTTCGTCCAGAATCGACCCGTCTTTCCCATAGCGCGCGCGCAGTTGCGCCAGCGCAAGGGGCTGGTCCGGCGTCTGCTCAGTCCCGCTCTCGGCTGACGTTGTCGATTCGCTCGCTGCGGCGTCGTTCGGCGATGGTTGCGCAGGAAGCCAGCGGCTCAGTACGGAACTCATCGCATCCTCGCTGTAAGGTTTGGAGAGGTAGTCATCCATGCCCGCCTTGAGGCAGGCTTCCCTGAAGCCGGGTGCGGCATTGGCGGTCAGGACGACGATGGGAATCTGGCTGGCCGGCGGCGGCAACGCGCGAATTGCCTGGGCGGCGGCAATTCCGTCCATCTCCGGCATTTGCCAGTCCATGAAAATCACATCCCAGCGCGGATCCTGGTGCAGACGCTTCAGCGCGACTGGTGCCGAGTCTGCCACTTCCACTTCAAGGCCCAGGCCGTTCAACTGGTAAAGCACGACCCTCTGGTTTACCGGATTGTCCTCAACGACCAGCGCGCGGCCGTGGAAACGGCTCGCCGGCGTATCGAGCGCAGGCCTGGGTTTGCCTGCCGTGGCGGGCAACGGGAGGTTGAGGATGAAGCAGGTGCCGCGGGCCTGGCCCGGCGGCGGACTGTGCACTTCGATTGAGCCGCCCATCAGCTCGACCAGCTGGCGGCTGATGGTCAATCCCAGTCCGGTGCCGCCAAAGCGCCGGGTCGTGGAACTGTCGGCCTGAGAGAAGGCTTCGAACAAATGGGGCATGTTCTGCGGCAATATTCCGATGCCGCTGTCGGTCACCGTGATTCGATAGTGCTTGTCGTCCAACCGCTGGACGGACACGCGGATTTCACCTTGAGGCGTAAATTTGAATGCGTTGTCCACCAGATTCAACAGAACCTGGCGGAGCCGATGAGGATCGCCAAGTACGCAGCAAGTCAGGTCATCCAAGCCCGCCGCCTCCAGGCTCAGCCCCTTTTCCAGAGCGCGCGGACGATACAGGTTGATGACTTCTTCGATCAGGCTGCGAAGGTCGAAAGGCAGCTCCTCAAGGCGGAGCTTGCCGGCTTCGATCTTGGAGAAATCCAGCAAGTCGTTGATGACGGCGAGCAGGCTGGCGGCGGACTGTTTCAGGGTGAGGGCGTATTCCCTCTGATCAGCGGACAGCAGGGGAGCCTTGAGCAGAAGATCGGTCATGCCCTGAATGCCATGCAGGGGCGTGCGGATTTCGTGGCTGACATTGGCGACAAATTCGCTCTTGGTGCGGGCGGCGGACAGGGCTGCATCCCTGGCTTTGGCCATGGCCTGTTCGACCTGCTTGCGCTCGGAAATGTCGCGCAAGATGGCCTGGATCACCGGCCGTCCTTCCAGCTCCATCGCGTGCAAGGCGATTTCTGCCGGAAACAGGGAGCCATCCATGCGCCGCCCCTGCCATTCCATGAACGCATGGCCCTCGGTTCGCGCCAAGCCCAGCATCCGTCGGGCGTAGTTGCACGCATCTTCCAGGTTCGGCCCTTGACGCGCCGCGCCCAGGTCAGGGATGGAGGAGGACAGAAATTTCTGCGCCGAATCCATGCCGAACAGTCGCACGGTGGCGGGATTGCAGTCGATAAAGCCCTTCTCATCAAGTATCACGACAGCATCAGAATTGGATTCGAACAGGGTCTGGAACTTGAGTTTTTCGCTGTCGAGCTGGCGTGTTTGCGTTGCCACCCGGCGGCTCACCAGCCAGGCCACGCTTACCGCCAGCAAGGTGGCCAGGGTGCCCAGGCCGAGCATCAGCGAACGGGTTTCCTTGTAAGCCGAGAAGGTCTCCTTGGCTGCCTTCTCGGTCGCTTCGCGCTGCAGCAATGACATCTCGTCCAGGGCGTCTACCAGGCGTCCCTGCAGGGGAATGGCCTGTTGCTGGAGCAGGGTAAGGGCGCCATAGTTGTTCTGCTCGCGCGCAGCTTCGGCGACATCGAACATGATGGGCTGGTTGCTGGCGGTAATTTGATCCAGTTTCGCCAGCAGTTTCTTTTCATCCTGGGTTTCCAGCAGCTGCGCCAGGCGATTGCGATCCTTGGCATATTGTTCCCCGTAGGAGAGGAATTTCTCGAATAGATCTTCCTTTTCCCAGGTGTCGATGGACACCACCATGTCGTGCATGACGATCGCCCGGTCGCGCAGGGTGTCGCGCATGTGCGAGGCAAGCCGGCTCTTGACGTTGTTCACTTCGACAATTCGCTCAAGCCGGCCGTTGATGAGCTTCATCTGATGCACGCCCAGGCCGATGACACCGAGCAGGAGGATCAATGCCACGCCAAACCCCACCCCGAGGTTGAAAGCCAGCTTGCGGGACGGGCTGAGAGCGCCGCGGATCAGGCTCATT
>DASQBT010000208.1:0-16291 GCA_035635075.1 Thiobacillaceae bacterium
GGCTGCTGCACGCCCGGTTCCGCCGGCTGCCCGGCCAGGAGTTTGGATGAAACCTATGGCTTCGACTGGTGTCCGGGCGATCAGGAATTGCTCAAGTTTGTCGGCAAGCCCGGCTATCGCGACCCGGCCTGCGACTTCAGGGATGCGCCGCCCAATCCCACCGATCCGGAAGGCCACCGGAAGGGGCGTGAGGACGCGTGCAATCTTGCATTCGGCACGTCTGCCGGCGCCCTGGGCTATCGCAAGTTTCCCAACCCGCGCTTCGATGCCGCAGCATGGCAGAAACTCAACGGCCGTCTGGGTTCCTGGGAAGGCTATGACCGTCGCAGGTCAGACGATCCGAACCGCTCCGATTACAAGGTGCGCAAGCTCGCCGACGGCTCTATCGAACCGCCCTTCCTGATCGGCACCGCCTGCGGCTCGTGCCATATCGCGTTCAACCCCGCAAGGCCGCCCAAGGATCCCGAGCACCCGCAATGGGAGAACATCAGCGGCCTGGTGGGCAACCAGTACATCCGCATTTCCGAGATCATGGTGTCGGGCATGTCGAAAGACGATCTGCTGTGGCAAGTATTTTCCCATGCACGGCCCGGCACGTCGGACACTTCGGCGATTCCCAATGACCAGGTCAACAATGCCGGCAGCATCAATGCGCTGATCAATATTGCGCAGCGCCCCACCTTTGCCAACGAGGACGTGATGCGCTGGCGCAAGACTGGCTCCTGTTCAACCGGCGCCACGGAAGACACGTGCTGGTGCGAGCCGGGCAAGCCGGGCAAGTGCTGGGAGAGAAGTCTCAAGAAGGAAACCGTTCATCACATCCTCAAGGGCGGCGAGGACTCCATCGGCGCGCTGGGCGCGATCCAGCGCGTGTATTTCAACATCGGCTCATGCTCCGAGCAATGCTGGGTGAATCACCTGACCGACCTGCGCCAGCTTGACCCCAGTGCGCGCAACTTCGGCCAGACCCCGTTCGACATCGGCCAGTGCCGGCGCGATTGTCCGAATTTCCGGGCGATCGAGGACAGGCTGACCAACGTGCTTGATTTCTTTTTGACCGCGCCTGAAGGCCAGGCCAAGGATTTGCGTGAGGCACGCGAAAACCAGCGCAAGCAAATCAAGCCCGGGGCCAGCTACCAGTATGACGACCTGGTGGCGGATCTGGAGAAGCAGTTCGGCAAGGACTCGGTCAGCCGCGGTCAGAAGGTATTCGCCGAAAACTGCGCGCGCTGCCATTCGAGCGGCAAGCCGCCGTTCGAGGCCATCGACTTCCGTGCCATCGATGCCAAGACCGGCTTGCGCGCCGACTGGATGGGCAATGATGTTCCCACCCCGGTTACCGAGGTCGGCACCTATCGCTGCCGGGCACTGCATTCCAACCACCTGCGCGGCCACATCTGGGACCAGTTCGCGGATGACAACTATCACAGCCGCCCGGTGGTGGAAGGCATCCTGGAACCGCACGACGGCGGCCGGGGGTATTACCGGAATATTTCCCTGCTCAACCTGTGGGCGCATGCACCGTTCCTGCATAACAATTCCGTCGGCCCCGAGCTTTGCGGCTGGGGCGGCGACAAATCCAATCCCTATGAGTTCTATCGCGCAAGCTATGTCGACGCGAGCCGGGCCGGTCTGCCGCCGCTGCCCAAAGACAAGCAGCCCGCGTGCTGGAAATACGATCCCAGCGTGGAAGGCCGCTTCAAACTTTATGTGGCGTCGATGCAGGATCTGCTGCACCCCGCGCAGCGCGTGCCCAAGGTCACCAAGCTGGACGAGGACATCGTGCTGGATATCGGCCCGAGGATTTTCGACGGTACGGAAGAGAAGAAGCTGATCGGCTTCACCGTGCGGGTGCCAGCGGGCGGTAACGCGGGCGATGTCGGCAACTTCCAGCACAAGGCCTTCATTGTCGATCTGGTGACCGCCAAATTGAAACCTGCGGAGTTGGAGGCCAGGCTCGCAAAGCGGCTGCCCGCCGACGAAGCGAAGAAGCTCGCCGCCGAAATGCAACGCATCGGCACCGCCATCGCTGCCGACCCTGACCGACTGGTAGATGTGGTGAGGGAAGCCCGTGCGCGTACGCCCAGCCTGTGGCAGGTTTACAGCTCCTGCACCGATGAGATCGAAAATGAGGGCCATCGTTTCGGCGAGGATCTGCCCGAAGCCGACAAGAAGGCCCTGATCGCCTTCCTGGCGACCCTTTAATGGAGGCAAGAATGAAAACGCCCACCGCGCTGCTGATTGCCTCGCTGGCACTTGTCACCGCACTGGCCGGATGCGACCGGATCAAGGCGATGTTTCAAGCCAAGCCGGACATCAGATTCGCGCCGTATGGCGAGAGCTACGCCGATAAGCCGGATTTCGCCCAGGTCGAATACCATTACCCTATCCCGCTCGCGCAACTGGCAAAAGTCACTCCCGAATACCTCGCCACCCTGGATCAGGAACAGCTGGACCAGATCTACGCGCGCCTCACTGCGGGTCCCATTCCGGATGGGCCGTTTGACGGCCAGGTGGTTTTCCCGCGTGGCAGCTCGGGCAGGATACGCGCGGCGGAAATCGTCGGAGGCCTGAAGGGGCTGGCGGTTAACGTTAAAGGCAAGAAACTGGAAATTCTTGCGGAGCAGCTATGGAAAGGCAAGGTCTTCTACCGTAAGGAGCGCATCCTGCGCAACCGCATCCAGGACTTGGCCGTGCTGCGGCCCATCATCGGTCCCGGTGAGATTCCCAAGATCGACGTGGATGGCAAGGACGCCTGGTTGCTGTTTCCGGCAAAGCTCTATTGCGGCGAGAGCCTGATCGATTCGCGGCGCGAATCGATCATCATTGACTACGCCTTCACCGACGATCTCCCTGGTTACCGTGAAAACCCTGATTTCCTCGCCGGCCGCCGCGGGCTCCGGGTGCGCGATGAAATCCGCATGGTGCGGCCCGGCCTCTATCTGGGCCGCGCCTATATGGATCATGTTTTCGTACTGGATTTCATTCTCTACAACAAGGAGGTGGCGAAGGCGGGCGAAGCCGCATTTCTCGCCGGCCAAGTCCCTGAAGATTGCTGGAGCGGCACGCAGAAGCGGGTGGTAGCAATGCGGAACTAGGGCGTATCAGCAGGCCCTCGACCAGCCATGCGACGTGCAGGGACGGTACTCATGTTACTCGGTGCACTTATTTCTTGTTGCAATCTGGCGAAGGCGGGCGATGACCTGCCACCAATCGGTCGTTCACGTTTCGATTATTTGATCGGCAAAGGAGCCGTACCCTTTCCCTTTGCCCGTCTGGTGGCACAGCTTGGCGCGCAGTTGCAGTCGCAGCCGGGAAACCTTTCGCCGCTGAAGATCACCTTCATCCCGCTGGGCCGTTCATTGCAGCGCAGTGCGGCCGCGCCGGATTTCTTCAGGTATCCACGTGTTGTGGTGGCCGTGGACGGTCATGCCAGGCCGGGGGCCGCGCCCCTGCATGACCGGCTGTTTCTCGGCTACCAGGAAAAGACCGGCATCCTGGAGGTCATCAGTTACAACGAAGCCGCAGGGCGTTTCGAATTCCAGGTGGTGCGCGATTACCGCGCGGGTAGGCGGCCCCAGGTACGCTACGCCCGCCGCGCACTGTGCCTCGCCTGTCACCAGAACGCGGCACCGATCTTTGCCCGGCCGTTGTGGGACGAGACTTCCGCCAACCCTGCCGTTGCCGATCGACTGCGGTCCAGCCGGCGCGATTTTTATGGTCTCAAGCTCACTGGCACCGATGTCGCCTATTTCATCGCTGCCGCAGCCGAGCGTGCCAATCTGTTCCAGGTGTGGCAGCGGCTTTGGCGCGATGGATGCGGTCCGGGAGGCGAGGGCCAGCGCTGCCGCCGTGATTGGTTCGATGCGGCATTGCGTTATGCCCTGAGCGGCGTGCTGCCCCCAGTGGACGAAGTTCGCAGTTTTGCGGTGCTGCAATCGCGCTGGGCTCGGTTGTGGCCCCGAGGCTTGGCCATTCCCAATCCCGACATTCCCAACCGCAATCCTTTCACGCCCGTCGTCGATGACCTGTCACGGCAGCGCGATGATCTGCCGGCCACACTTGCACAACTGGCGCACATTCCGGCGCAGTTCGAGCCGCTCAATGTGCGCCCGCCGCTGGAGACCTGGATCGGGGCGGAGCCTCCGCGGCTTGCCGCAGGCTTGGCCAACCTTTTGAACGCCGCCGATGTCCGGGCGCTCGATGATGCGTTGGCGTCTTCGCCCAAACCTGCATCGGCGCAGCAATTGATCCTGCCCTGCCGCCTGACGCGCAAGCCGGGGGCGCGCATACGCTTTGACTGTGCCAGCGCGCGACATCGCTTTAGCGGCGCCTGGACCATGCGAGCCCGAGGCCGCGCGAGCGGACGGGTGGACCGCCTGCAGCTGACGGATGCCAATACCGCCCCGAACCTGGCCCTGCAAGGGCGCAGCCGTGTCGCGGCGCGTCGGCTGCTGGCTGACTTTACCGCCTGGCGCGCCGGCCTGCACGCCCGATTGAGCGACGGCCGTCTGCTGAAAAGCATTCACTTCAGCGGCACGGACAGCCGCGGCGAAGTCAGCCTGCGCCTGCGCGACGACTATGCGATGGTGCGCACTGCCTTGCTTGAACAGCATGCCAGCGATAACACCGCGTTCGACTCCGGAGTCTGGATGACCGCGCTGAGGCGTGAATTTAGCCCTCACGCAAGCTGGCGCATCGCAGAGCAACTTCCGCCGATTCAACTGGACCCCCCCGTCACCCACCCAAGCTCCGGCAGTGCGGTGCAGTTTGATCGCCACTGCGGCCAGTGCCATAACACCAGCGAGCGCTTCCCGCCCAACTTTCTGCATGGCGATACAGCGATCCTCGACCGCCAACTCGATCAATGTGCCGAACGCATCTATTACCGCCTGAGCATGTGGCAGTTGCCGGAGTCTCGGCGCGGCAAGACACCCATGCCGCCCCCGGCGGTGCTTGCCACACGCGGTCTCAGTGCCGATGAGTGGGCACATTCAGGCCAGTTGGCATCGCTGGTCGATGACATGCGTGGGCGTCTTCATGCCCAGGGAGAGCAGCCCGATTCGGTGCTGGCGCGCCCGTTCGAACAATTGCGTAGTTGCCTGCCCGTCACCGCCAACCACTGACCACCGAGGAGAGCCATGCCCACCCTTCCTTTCGACAACTTCCAGCCGGCGACGGCTTATTATCATCCGGACAATGCGGTTGCCCTGGCCCACGCTGCGAGCCTGGCCTACAACGAACCGGCCGACATCACGAACTCTGCGCTCCTGTGGGGTTTTCCCCGCTGCGCCTTTCTGGACAGACGCGAGACCCAGGCCTATGTCATGGCCAATGATCAGGCCATCGTGGTGGCGTTTCGCGGCACCCAGCCGGACAAACTGCTGGACTGGATGAGCGATCTCGACACCCTGTTCACAACCGGGCCATTCGGTCTGGTGCACAGCGGTTTCAATCTGGCGCTGTCCCGTGTATGGGACGAGTTGAATGCGTGTGTCGCATCGTTTCAGGACCAGGGTCAGTCACTCTGGCTCACCGGGCACAGTCTGGGCGCCGCGCTGGCCAGCCTGGCAGCGGCGCGCTGGCGAGAGCTGGACAAGCCCGTGAATGGGCTTTACGACTTCGGTTCGCCGCGCGTCGGCGACCGGGTGTTCGAGCGTACGTTCGACCAGGACTTTGGCACGCGCAATTTCCGTTTCGTCAACAACGCCGATCTGGTCACGCGCGTACCGCTGCGTGCCATGGGTTACTCGCATGTAGGCACGCTGGCCTATTTCTCCGACAAGGGCGAATTGAGCGGCGATCCGGGCTGGTGGGATGCATTTCTCAACCGCATGAAGGTGCGCATCGAGGATCTCGGCTCGATGGGACCGGCCGACCTCAAGCAGCATTCGATCAACGACTACATTGAGCTGTGCGAAAAGAACCGCACGGTCAACCCTTACTGAGGCGGCCATGTCAACGTCCAATGCCGATTCCCGCAGCGCCTGCCGTTTCTACCTGTGGATGGCCGTCGCCCTAATCGCCTTCACCGGACTGGCCGCCTGGATGCGTTTTGGCGCCGACCGCCCGGTAAGCTACGCAGATCCGCTGGAGCATTTCAAATACGGCTCAACCGGAGGCGAGCGCAACATGGGATTTCCGTTCTGGATCTGGAAGGTGCTGCCCGAGGTCTGTGCCGACTACCTGCCGGGAAAGGGATTCGAATCCCTGGGCTTCATCTACGAACCCGGCAAGGACTTGCCGGTGGGCATGTCCCGGCGCCGCCACATGGGCATAGACCGCGTGTTTCTCAACTGCGCCGTATGCCACAGTTCGACCGTGCGGACTAAGCCGGATGCAAAACCCATGCTGGTCTTGGGCATGCCCGCCAACCGGCTCGATCTGATGGGCTTCCAGAAATTCATCTATCGGTGCATGGCGGACCGTCGCTTCACCCCGAACCAGGTCGTTCCCCGCATCGAGGCTCAGACCGGGAAGCTGGGCCTGCTCGACAGCCTGGTGGTCTATCCGCTGGGTGTGCATCTGATGCGCGACGGTGTGTTCGGCCTGATCGGACGTTTACGCTTCATCTTCACGGAGCCGGACTGGGGGCCGGGCCGGGTCGACACCTTCAACTCCGCCAAGGCCATCTTCAATTTCCCGATCGAAGGGCTGCCCAGGCAGGAAATGCGCGGCTACTCCGATTTTCCGGCGATCTGGAACCAGAACAAGAAGCGCGGCATGCAACTGCACTGGGACGGCAACAATGACAAGGTGGAAGAACGCAATCTGTCGGCCGCTTTCGGTACTGGTGCCACACCCAAGCTGATCGACCACGCGTCCATGGCGCGCATCGAAGCTTTTATCGGCCAGGCGCAGCCGCCCGCCTTCAGCCAGAGCTTCCCGATCGACAAGGCGCTGGCTGGCCGGGGACAGGTCCTCTACCAGAAATACTGCGCCGACTGCCATGGAGCAAGCGGCACGGATTTCAGCGGCAAGTATGTCGGAAAAGTGACGCCGATCGAGAAAATCGGCACCGATCGCGGTCGGCTGGACTCCTACACTTTGGAACTCGCGCAGAATCAGGGCATGCTCTATTCCGCCGATCCCCAGTATCGCTTCAGTCATTTCCGCAAGACCTATGGCTACGCCAACGCCCCCCTGGATGGAATCTGGCTGCGCGCACCCTACCTGCACAACGGCTCGGTGCCCACGCTTTGGGACTTGCTGCAGCCTGCGGCCAACCGCCCCAAGGTGTTCTGGCGCGGCGATGACTTGTACGACCCGAAGAAACTCGGCTTCGTTGCTGACCAGGCGGAGGAAGGTGAGCGGCGCTATTTTCGCTACGACACCGGCGTGCCGGGCAACGGCAACGGCGGACACGACGGCGAGGCTTATGGCACCGATCTGCCAGCTGCGGACAAATGGGCACTTATCGAGTATCTGAAAACTTTCTGAATGGGAGGGACGACAACATGAGCAGTGGAGAGGGGCCCCCCGCAGTGGGGATTGGAGCGCCCGCGAATGCTGTCCGTCGCCGACAGCGGGGCGCCCGAACAGCCATGGATGCAACGGAGGCGACGGCATGAGCAAACTCTGTAACTGCCCGCGCTGGCTTGTGGGGCTCGGCATCGTGGTCCTGGTCCTCGGTGCAATCCTGGCCTACGTGGGCTGGGAGCGCTTCTTCCGCGACTATGGCCAGCCCGCCTTCGACAACCCCGACGAGCGCTTCAAGTACGGCTCCTTCGGCCAGGAATTCGACGCCGGCATTCCGTACTGGATTTTTTATGTGCTGCCTCGTGTGTTTCCGGACAAGCTGCCCGGGCCCGGGGGCTACGCATCGTTCGGCGTGGCCTGGGAACAGGGCCATGAACTGCCCATCGGCTTCACCAAGCGGCGCATCGGATTTGACCGGGTCGCGAACAACTGCGCGGCCTGCCATACCGCAGCCTACCGCGCATCGCCCAACGAGAACCCGACCTATGTCGTCACCGGTCCCAATCACACGTTAAACCTGGAAGCCTTCTTCCGCTTCCTGGTCGATTGCGCCAAGGATCCGCGCTTCAACGCCGACACGCTGATGGCCGAAATCGACCTGGCTTCGAAGATGGACTGGATCGACCGCCTGGCCTACCGCTATCTCATCATTCCCATCACCAGGCAGCGACTGAGCGAGCGCGAGGGCCAGTTCAAATGGATTTATCGCCACGACTTCCCTGAATGGGGCAAGGGCCGCGACGATGCCATGAATCTCACCAAGTACTTCATGATCCGCTGGCCCATGGATGATTCGATTGGTCCGACCGACATGCCCTCGGTGTGGAACCTGAAGAAATACGTTTACGAGAAGGGCGATCGCATGAATTTCGCCGGCGATTCGAACGATGCCTATTCGGTGGTGATCGACTCCGCCCTGGGGCTGCTCGGCGCCGCTCCCCACAACAAGAAGGACTTTCTCGCCAACATAGACTGGCTGGTGAATTATCTTAAGAACAAACCTGCGCCGAAATATCCCTTTCCCATCAACCAGGCCAAGGCCGCGCAAGGCAAGCTCGTGTTCGACGCCAACTGCGCGCGCTGCCATGCGTCCGAGCGCACCGGCACCCGCGTTCCAATTGCCGAGGTCGGCACCGATCCCGAACGCATCGGCACCTGGAACAAGCAGGCTGCCATCGAAGCCAACAAGGTGGTGAAGGACATGGGAATCGAGCGCCGCGGCCTGGTCGAAGAACCCCTGATCGGCTACGTCGCCCAGTTCCTCGACGGCATCTGGCTGCGCGCGCCCTACCTCCACAACGGCTCGGTGCCCAGCCTGCGGGATCTGCTCAAGCCGCCCGCGCAGCGGCCCAGGGTGTTCTGGCGCGGCTACGACGTCTACGATCAGATCAATGTCGGCTTCGTCAGCCAGGGTAAGGACGCGGAAGCTGTCGGGACGAGGTACGACACCAGCGAGCGTTCCAACAGCAGCCGCGGGCATGATTTCGGCACCAGCCTGCCGGCAGGCGACAAGGACGCACTGGTGGAGTACTTGAAGACCCTATGACCCCTGCTCCTGAAACCCACGACATCTTCATCAGTTACGCGAGCGAGGACCGCGAACGCGCCAGGACGCTGGCGCTGGCCCTGGAGAAGCAAGGCTGGTCGGTGTGGTGGGACCGCGAGATTCCGCTCGGCCGCTCTTATGATGATGTCATCGAGGAGGCACTCGACAGTGCGCGCTGCATGCTGGTGCTTTGGACCACAGCCTCCGCCGCGTCCGAGTGGGTACGCAGCGAGGCGTCCGAAGGCAAGCGGCGTGGCATTTTGGTGCCGGTGTTTCTGGAGGAAGTCGAAGCGCCGCTGGCCTTTCGCCTCCTGAACGGGGCCCAACTGTGGAACTGGAACCCGGCCGAGCCCAACGCAGAATTCGATCGTCTCACCCAGCGCGTGGCGCAGATCCTCGCCCAAGCGCCAGGCACGAGCGAGCGAACCCCACCTTCAGCCCCAGCTGTGCATGAGGCGATAGAGTCTCACGGTCTCTACGCTGCCAAGCCGCCGCGCATCCAGTGGAAGCCGGCGTGGGCAGCCGGCGGTGCAGTCATCATTACGCTCCTGCTGATGACCGCTGGCTATTTTTGGTTTCGCCCCGCTCCTCCTCCACCCCAGGTCTCGTCTGCAGTGCCGGCGCCCGGATCGGTGGCGCAGCCGAACCCGCCCGCGCCCGGCGCCGCCCTTCCGGGAAACGAATTCAGCAATCTGCAGAACGCGCTCAAACCTTTGGTTCAGGGGCTTGCCAGTCCGGGCAGTCTGGCTTTGAGGGCATTCAAGATCCCTGCCCTGGGCCTGGACATCGCCTACGTCGGCGCCGAGCAAGCCCAGGCGACAGGAGGCACGCTTCCCACCGGCGCAGTGGTGTGGGCCGTGTCGGACGGACCGGCGCAGCAGGCCGGCTTGCAGGTATTCGACGTGGTCACCGCCATAGACGGACGGGAGGTTCGCAATGACAAGGACTTGCGCCGGCTGATCGCGGCAATGGGGCCGGGCAGACACAGCCTGGGAATCCTGCGCGCAGGCGCTGCGCGGAAGCTGACGGTCAACTGTCCGGGCTGCGAGCCCGCTCACAAAGTGGCGGTGGCGTCGGCCGCGCCGTCCAAGCCTCCCAGATCCTCAATGTCGAGCGAGGCTGCCGCCCCCGCGCCCAAGACTTCGGCGCCAACGCCGCCCAGTCACGCTGCGGTTTCCGTCCCGGCGTCGGAGGCGCCCGCTGCGCCACTCAAGCCAACGCCCCCGCCCGTAAAGGTAGCGATCGCGGCACCACGCCCAGGCATTGTTATTGCCGCGCTGGGTTTGCCCATCCCGCGCAAGTTCTGGAGCGGTGAGAACAGCGCCACCTATTCGCGCAAGATGCAGGGCATGCTGCAAAGAACCACTCGCGAGGTTCTGCATCTGGCGCCGAGGGCCGCGGATGTTTCGCAATCCGAATTCGATGGCTGGTGGAATGAATCCCGCGACCATGCCCGCAGCCGCGCGCGCTGTGCTGAACCCGACGCGCCTGCCGCGCTGCTGACAGCCAGAATGGAAAGCCCGCCGGCCTTCTCTACTATCGAGAGCGCTTATTGGCCCGAACTGCAACTGAGACTTTGGGTATGCAGCAAACAGATGGGTTACCGGCAACTGAAAGTTCTGACGCCGAATCGTGATGACGAATGGCCCTTCTCGGTCGAGCTCGGTGCGGAAACCGAACGGTTTCTGCGCGAGCATCGGGCGGATGTTGCGGACTGAGAGTGAACGTGCGCGGAAAAATTCGAGCCTGACCCGCCTGGCCCGTTTGATTTACGCGTTTGATTTTTCCCCTTTCAAGACGGGCAGAGTCCATAGATGCGCGTGCTTGCCGAGATCGCTCCCCGCTTCCATGGTTTCCGCTTCGGTGGTAAGTCTGGGAACGTCATCTGACATGGCCACCCAGACCCCTGCCTCTTCCCACTCGGCTCGGATGAAGAGAATTTTCTGCATGGTTCTATCCGGTGAAAATTTGACTTGGCCCGCTTCATCCCAAGGCGGAAGGCCATAACCTCAGGACCAAGCTCGATTTATTCAATTCAGTCCGGCTCACCCCTTTCGAGCCTTGCAAGAACTTCCTCCATTGATGTGGCGGCCATAACCGAACTCGCCTCCTCAGTCGTGAGTGGCTCCTGCGTCTTCAATTGCTGTTCAAGCACATCAAGGTCTGCTTCCGAGGCATCCCTGCCGGCCGCGCTCCGTGCCGTCACCCGCTGCCTCAACTCCTCGTGCGGAAGGGGAAAATCCAGGATATTGAAAGGCAAGTGGCACGCGACCGCTACATGGCGCAACAGCTCGCGCTGCCAGCGCGCGATGAAGGTGGCGTCGACCAGTACCGTCCAGCCCGCATACAGCAGTCGTTCAGCGAGGTAGGCCAGATGGCCGTAGGTGCGGCGGGAGAAATCGTGTCCGTAGATGCCTTCCTCCACCCCGGCACCCGTCCGCGCAAGTGCCTCCAGCCCTGCCAGGCGCTTGCGCTCAATGTCGGAACGCAGGCAGATTGCGCCCAACCGCTCGATCAAGCCCTGGCTGAAGGTGGTCTTGCCGGAGCCGGACAGGCCGTGGGTGATGAGCAGTCTGGCGTGGGACGGCCGGGTGAGCGCACTGGCCAAGCGCAGATAAGCCAGCCCCAGCAGCTCTTCGCGGCCCGCTTCGTCGGCCGCTTGGCCCGGCTGGCGGGCACGGATATAGGTGACCTTGGCGCGCACCATGGCGCGGTACACGGCGTAATAGCGCAGCACGGTCAGCCCCGCATAATCGCCGGTGCGTTCCAGGTAGCGGTTGAGAAAGCGGGCTGCGAGGTCTTGATGGCCGCGCTGCAGCAAGTCCATATAGCAGAACGCCAGCTCGGACATGACATCGATCCAGCGCAAATCCGGGCTGAACTCGATGCAGTCGAAAATCAGCAGCTCATCATCCCGCCAGACCATGTTGCCCAGGTGCAGATCACCGTGGCACTCGCGCACGAAACCGTGCGCGCGGCGCTGCTCAAATTCATGCGCGAGTCTCGCATGCTCGCCCGCCAACCAGGTGCGCAGCGCTTCAAGCAGGGCTTGCGCTTCCCCGCTTGGGGTGCGGGAGGCGAGCTGGGCGAGATTTTGTGCCTGTGGCGCCCAGATCATTTCAGGGCTTCCCCAATTAGAGCCCGTCGGCGCGCTGTCGGCCTTGGCATGAAACTCCGACAGGGCGGCGGCGATGGCATCGATATGACGGACGGCCAAATGCCCTTGGTCATCCAGCCGGTCCAGCGTGGCGTCCGGGTCGAACTGGCGCATCTTCACCGCATAGTCCAGCACCGGCCCTTCTCCATTGATGCGTGGGGCTGTGAGGCTGCCGCGGATGGCGACCACGTCCAGATAATCGTCAGGCGCCAGGCGGCGGTTGAGGCGCACTTCCTCTTCGCAGTAGAAGCGGCGCTGTTCCAAGGTCCCGAAATCCAGGAAGCCAAGGTTGATGGGCTTCTTGATCTTGTAGGCAAACGGGCCGGTCAACAGAAGGTGGGAGATGTGGGTCTCAAGATGTTGGATCGGGGCGGTCGCGTGGTGCTCGTAGCAGGCTGGATCCTGCAGCGCAGCAATCAGCTTACCCTGGGCATCTGCAGTCAGTTCCGAGGCGGCTTGGACGGCTCCCTCAATCGACACGGTAATCCAGTGGCCAGCGGGCGCTGAGAAAGCGCAACACCGGGTGGCGGAATGCGGCGGAATAGTGACGCCACACGGCGTCGCCCTGATCGAATTTGTTCAGCTTCTTCGCTTGTACATTGACGGTCTGCAAGGGCAGACCGAGCTCCTTGTACGCCTCAATCTCTGCAACAGAGTCGGGATTCTCCTGATAGAAGAGCCACTCGCCGACGAACTTGCCCTGCATCGCATCCAATTGCAGCGCAAGTCCTTCGTCCAGCAAAAGCGGCCGGGCGAGTTCCGGCTCGCTGGTGCTGTAATCATATTTCCACCCGCCACGAAGATCCATGCCCTCCGTGGCATAGAACAAGGATTCGCCGGCAGAATAAAACCCCTTGAGCAAAAAATAGGCGCTCACCATCTGATAGGCACGGTTGCCAGTAAGCCAGCCGAATACATCGTCGCCTTTTTCCGCATAGACGACAGCGCACAGCAGGCCCGCGCCGCGGGGCGAGTAGGCCAGGAACGTCTCCAGGTTGTGCATCTCAGCTCGCCTCGCCTTCGCCCTGATGACGCAGGCTGACCCGCTTGGCCTGCAGGCCTTCACTGCCCGCATCCTCGAGAAAATGCACTTCGTCGCCGGCCTGCAACTGGTCCAGACTGCTGTGCGCCAGATTGGCGGCGGAAAAGTAGTATTCCTGCCCGTTAGTGCCGGCGATGAACCCGTAGCCCTCCTCCGCAATCAAACGTGTCACGCGCCCCGTCAGCAGGGGTTCGTGCGCCTTGATTTCGCGCCGCTGGCGGCGGCCGTAGTCCTCCAGTTGGCGGCGCGCTGCATTGAAGGCGTCCCGCAACGCAACATATACATCCGCGTTCTGCTGGCGGTCCACGACAATCTCGCCCCCCGGCACAGTGAGATCGATGCGGACGTTGAAAGGCTTGCCCAAGTGCTGGTGCTTGCCCGGCTGATCCACCATTACCCGACAGCCCACCAGCGCGGAATAGAACTGTTCGAGCTTGCGGGCTTTGTCGCGGATATGATTTTCCAGAGCTTCGGAATGTTCAACTTCGCGAAAGGTGACTTGCAGAGGAATTTGCATAATGACTCCTGTTACGTGGCAGCCGCACGCGTGCCCTTGAGCCAGCGCTTGAGTTCGGCGAGGGATCGGGTGTTCAGCACGTCTTCCCGTTCAAGCCACCCGCGCCGCGCCTGCCCGACGCCAAAGCGCAGATTGTCGAAATCAAGAGCGCTGTGCGCATCCGAATCAATCGCAAGTTTCACTCCCTCAGCCTTGGCCATCTGGCAGTAAATGTCCAGTAGGTCCAGGCGGTCCGGCTGGGCATTGACTTCGAGAGCGCATCCGCGCTGCCGGGCCGCGCGGATGACGCGGCTCATATCCACGTCATACGGATCCCGCTCTTCAATGAGACGCCCGCTGGGGTGAGCCAGAATAGTGAAATATGGGTGATCCATGGCCTTCAGGATACGCCCTGTCTGTTTGGTGCGCGACAACCGGAACTGGTTGTGAACTGCGCCAACGACTACGTCGAGGTGGCCGAGCAGCTCATCCGGCAAATCCAGGCTGCCGTCTTCCAGGATCTCCACCTCGATGCCCTTGAGCAGGGTGATGCCGCCAAGCTCTGCATTGAGCCCATCGATT
This sequence comes from Thiobacillaceae bacterium, assembly GCA_035635075.1. Taxonomy (GTDB): domain Bacteria; phylum Pseudomonadota; class Gammaproteobacteria; order Burkholderiales; family Thiobacillaceae; genus DASQBT01. The sequence goes on from DASQBT010000208.1 coordinate 14,303, forward strand.
TCATCGAGCTGCGCGGCGAGCCGCGTTGGATCCAGCCCGCGGGCCACAGTGAGATGACGTGAATGATCGGTGATGGCCAGATATTCGAGCCGCCGCGCCTTGGCCGCCAGCGCCATTTCCCTCAGGCTGTTGCGGCCGTCCGTGGCCTTGGTATGGCTGTGCAAGTCGCCGCGCAGGTCTGCCAGTTCTATGAGCCGGGGCAGGCGTCCGGCACGGGCGGCCTCGATCTCGCCGCGGTTCTCGCGCAGTTCCGGCGGAATATAAGGCAAACCCACAGCGGCGTAGACCGACTCTTCGCTTGCTCCCGCGATCTGTCTCCCGTCCCGATACACGCCATACTCGTTGATCTTGAGCCCGCGTTCCTGGCCCAAACGCCGGATGGCGATATTGTGCGGCTTGGAGCCGGTGAAATAATGCAGCGCCGCGCCGAAACTTTCGCTGCCCACCACACGCAAGTCCACTTGCAGGCCGGAGCGCAGCACGACGCTGGCGCGGGTGGAGCCGGCGGACAGCACTTCCGCCACCTCTTCATAATTGTGGAACTGCGCGATCACCGCGCCGGCCTGCCGGGCGGTCACCAGAATGTCGATATCGCCAACCGTATCGCGCATGCGGCGGTAGCTTCCGGCAATGACCACTTGTTCCACGCCGGCGATCTGCCGCAGCCAGGCAGCCAGACTCTCGGCATACTGGGCCGCCACCGCCAGCTTGAAGCGGCGGGCCTTCGAAACGTGGGCCTCCACCGCCTGCAGGATCTTCAGCTCGGTCTTCTCGCCGAAGCCGGGCAAGTCCCTGATGCGGCCGTCGCGCGCCGCGCGGTAGAGCTGCTCGACAGTCTGGACATCCAGATGGTCATACAGCATCTTGACGCGCCGCGGGCCCAGGCCCCGAACTCTAAGGAGCTCGGTGACAGCAGGTGGAAACTCCCGGCGCATGCGATCGAGCAGGCCCAAATGACCGGTGCTCACGATTTCCTCAACCTTCGCCGCCAGGTCTCCCCCTACCCCCGGCAGCTTGGGCAAGCCCTCGCCCGCCTGCAGCCGGGCGCGGATATCCCAGCCCAGTTCAGCCAGGGTGCGGGCGGCATTGTGATAGGCGCGGATGCGAAACGGATTGGCGCCCTGAATCTCCAGCAGATTTGCCAATTCCTCAAACTGTGCGGCAATGTCGGCGTTATGGATTGGCATGGTCTGCGTGACTAAAGCGACGGATGCCCCTCTTGGGCATAAACTTGTTCGTGCTTCTGCTGGCAAATCATGCAGCGCTTCGCGGAAGGGTTGGCCGACAGTCGCTCAAAGCCAATGTCATTTCCGCAATCGGTGCACAGACCAAAACTCCCCTCCCTGATGCGCCCGAAGGAGGCCTCGATGTCGCGCAATTCCAGGATTTGCCGGTTCACCCTGGCAATGTTCAAGTCCGCAAGTGCGTCAGCCAGGGACTGGTCGCCGCTGTCGCCCGGCTCCAAGCCAAGCAGTCCGACCAATTGCTGATCCTCGCGCTGACTTAACTCGGCACGGACCTCCTCAACCAGGGCGGCCCGGCGCTCGCGCAATTTGCTTTCGATTTTTTCCAGTTCATCGTTGGTCAGTTGGGTCATGGACTGTCCTCAAATTGACGCAAGATTCTATGATAGCCAGCGGACGTCCCAGCTAGTGCCGGCAACATCATGGTTCATCCAGATCGGCACAAGGGTGATGCCGACGATGACGGCCATCGCCATCGCTTTCCCAATTGACCGCAATACGCTGTTCTTGTTCCGCCAGGAGCGCGTTGCGCGGATCCGCAACCGTTCGCCCGACGCCAACGAACATCCGAAACGCCTGCTCAGCCAAGTCCTGTACCAGGAAGCCGCACCAGCAGCATTGAAAGGTACGCGGTTACCGGACGGGAACGCAATCGCGCATCGCAAATCTTTGTCTTGCTTTTTGCGCATCTTATGATACAAAAACTTGATGAAACATTATGCGCTCCCGGCTTCGTGTGGACACA
>DASQBT010000209.1:0-24184 GCA_035635075.1 Thiobacillaceae bacterium
CTTCAGGCGCATCACACGGCGTTCCACTTCCCGCACCGACAGTCCTCGATGCTCGATTTCGTGGGCCAGTTCGCGCTGCTGGGCGGCGGTGAGCGGCAGCAGGGCGCGGGCGTGGCCCATTTCGATCAGCCCGGCGGAGAGCATGTCCTGCACCGGACGAGAGAGATTGAGCAGGCGCAACAGGTTGGATACGGCGGTGCGCGATTTCCCGACCGCGCCGGCCGCGGCATCGTGGGTCATGCCGAATTCCTGGATCAGGCGTTGCAGGCCTTGCGCCTGCTCGATGGCGTTGAGGTCTTCGCGCTGCATGTTCTCGATCAGCGCCATCGCGGCGACGGCTTCCTCGGGCACATCCTTGACCAGCACCGGCACATCCTGCAGCCCGGCGCGCTGGGCCGCGCGCCAGCGGCGTTCGCCCGCGATGATCTCGAAACCGCTGCCCTGCTTGCGCACCAGGATGGGCTGCATCATGCCCTGGGCCCGAATCGAATCCGCCAGTTCATCCAGCGCGCTTTCGTCCATGTGGCGGCGCGGCTGGTATTTGCCCGGCTTGAGCTGCGACGTGGAGATCTGGCGCTGTTCGCCGCTGCCGGCGGGTGCATCTCCGCCCAGCAGGGCATCAAGTCCGCGGCCGAGTCCTTTCATTCTTGCCATATGGTGCCCTTCAGTTTGCGCTGGCGATGGCGTCGGGCAGGCCGTACCGCGCAAGCAGTTCTTCCGCCAGTTGCAGGTAGGCATGTGCGCCTTTGCTGGCGCGGTCGTACACGACGCCCGGCAGACCGTGGCTGGGGGCCTCGGCCAGTCTGACATTGCGCGGGATGACGGTATTGAAAACCTTGTCGCCAAAATGGCTCTTGAGTTCCGCCGCAACCTGCTGGGCCAAGGTGGAGCGCGGGTCATACATCACCCGCAGCAGGCCTTCGATTTCAATGTTGGGGTTGAGCTTCTGCTTGACCTTCTTGATCGTGGCAACCAGATCGGTCAATCCTTCCAGTGCGTAATATTCGCACTGCATGGGAATCAGCACGGAATGCGCCGCGGCAAGGGCATTGACGGTCAGCAGATTGAGCGTGGGCGCGCAATCGATCAGGATGAAGTCATATTCGTCGGCCACCTTGACAAGCTCGGCCTTAAGGCGGAATTCGCGCCGCTCGAACTCAACCATTTCCACTTCTCCGCCCGCCAGCTCCCGGTTGGCCGGAACGATATCGAAGCCCCCCGGCACCGAGCGGAGGCGGCTGGCGGAGATGTCGGATTCTCCCAGCAGCACTTGGTAGGCGGTGGGCAAGGCGGTGCGTTTTTCCACACCCGCGCCCATGGTCGCGTTGCCTTGCGGGTCGAGGTCCACCAGCAGGACCCGATGGCCTTGCTGGGCCAGGCCGCAGGCCAGATTGACCGCGGTGGTGGTTTTCCCGACCCCGCCTTTCTGGTTGGCTATTGCAAGAATACGCGCCATGCTTTTCGAGCTTTCAGTTCTGTTCGATGAATACGATGCAGCGCTCAGCATTGAGCCCCGGCACCTTCAGTGCGAGCACCCGGCTGACCTTCACGTCTTCCGGCAGCGCGGTGATTTCCTCGAGCGGCACTCTGCCCTTCATGGCCGCCCATTCGCCGCCAGGCTTGAGCAAATCGCGGGTCAGGTTCACGAATTCCCCCAAGCTGGAAAACGCCCGCGAGATCACTGTATCCGACCTGTCGCTCAAGGCGAGCTCTTCCACCCGGCACGCTTCGACCTGAACGTTGGCGAGCCCCAGTTCCGCCACCGCCTGGCGCTGAAAGGAGGCCTTCTTGTCCACCGTTTCAACCGACACCACCCGCCAATCGGGGCGGGCCATGGCCAGGATCAGGCCGGGCAGGCCTGCGCCGCTCCCCACGTCCAGCAGCAAGGGCCCCCGAACATGGGGGAGGACGGACAAGCTGTCCAGCACATGATGGGTCATCCATTCCTGCGGCGAGCGCCGCGCGGTCAAGTTGTAAACCCGGTTCCAGCGGGCCAGCAACTGCAGGAAGGCGAGGATCTTGTCCTGGGTTGCAGAGGGCAGGTTCAACGCCAGCTTTCCCGCCCCTTCAGCAAGGATCTCCGCCGGGGTCATGCAGTTTTTTTCGTGTCGCCCCCCTCGGGACGGAAGCCGCGCCGAGCATAGACCAGCAATACCGAAATCGCTGCCGGCGTTACGCCGGAAATGCGCGACGCCTGGCCCAAGGTTTCGGGCTTAAACTTGTTCAGTTTCTGGCGTACTTCCATGGACAGGCTGGGCACTTGCATGTAGTCCACATCTTGCGGCAGCTTTAGGTCTTCCTGTTCGCGGCGCTTTTCCACTTCCTCCCGCTGCCGCTCAATGTAGCCCTGATACTTGGCCTGAATCTCCACCTGCTCCGCCACTTGCTCGTCCAGCAACCCATTGTCTGCATTGGGCAAAGTCATAAGTGAGTCATAACTCACTTCGGGGCGCCGCAGGAGGTCCAGCAGGCTGTATTCGCGCTCGATCCGTTTGCCCAGAACCCGCAGGGCTTCCACGGCCGCCAGGGTTTCGGGCCGGACCCAAGTGGACTTGAGCCTCTCCTGTTCGCGGGCAATCGCATCCCGTTTGCGGTTGAAGGCCTCCCAGCGCACGTCACCGACCAGCCCCAGCCGACGCCCGCTCTCAGTCAGGCGCAGGTCGGCATTGTCTTCGCGCAGTTGCAGGCGGTATTCGGCCCGGCTGGTGAACATGCGATAAGGCTCGGAAACGCCGCGGGTAATCAGGTCATCGACCAACACCCCGAGATAGGCTTCGTCGCGTCCCGGATGCCAGGCTTCCTCGTCGCGCGCGTAACGGGCCGCGTTCAGGCCGGCCAGCAGGCCCTGGGCCGCGGCCTCTTCGTAGCCGGTGGTGCCATTGATCTGACCGGCGAAGAACAGGCCGTGCAGCGACTTGGTTTCCAGCGACGCCTTCAGATTGCGCGGATCGAAGTAGTCGTACTCGATTGCGTAGCCCGGCCGCACGATGTGGGCGCGCTCCAAGCCTGCTATCGAGCGCACCGCCGCCAACTGAATATCGAACGGCAACGAGGTGGAAATGCCGTTGGGGTAAACCTCATGGGTGTCCAGCCCTTCGGGCTCGAGAAAGATCTGGTGGCTGGCCTTGTCGGCGAAACGGTTGATCTTGTCCTCTATGGACGGGCAATAGCGCGGTCCCACCCCTTCAATCACGCCGGTGAACATCGGGCTGCGGTCAAGCCCGGAGCGGATGATTTCGTGGGTGCGCGTGTTGGTGTGGGTGATCCAGCAGGACACTTGGCGCGGCTGCATGGCCCGGCTACCCAGGGTGCTGAACACCGGGGTCGGGCTGTCGCCCGGCTGTTCCTGCAAGACAGAATAATCGATGCTGCGCCCGTCTACGCGGGGCGGGGTGCCGGTCTTGAGCCGGCCCACCGGGAGCTGCAGCTCGCGCAAGCGATGCGCCAGGGTACGGGCCGGCGGATCGCCGGCCCGCCCGGCCTCGTAGTTGGACAGCCCAACGTGAATGAGTCCGGCGAGGAAGGTGCCGGCGGTCAACACCACTGAACGGGCTGCGAATTCGATGCCCAACTGAGTTCGCACTCCGCTGACCCGGTCCCCCTCGAGCAACAGATCATCGACCGCCTGCTGGAACAGGGTCAGCTTGGGTTGGTTTTCCAGCCGCGCACGAATGGCTTTCTTGTACAACACGCGGTCGGCCTGGGCCCGGGTCGCCCGCACGGCTGGGCCCTTGGAGGCATTCAAGGTGCGGAACTGGATGCCCGCCTCATCGGTGGTGATGGCCATGGCCCCGTCCAGCGCATCCACCTCTTTCACCAGATGGCCCTTGCCGATGCCGCCGATCGAGGGATTGCAGGACATCTGCCCCAAGGTTTCGATATTGTGGCTCAACAGCAGGGTTTTCGCGCCGGTGCGCGCGGCCGCCAACGCGGCCTCCGTACCGGCATGGCCGCCCCCCACCACAATGACGTCAAAGGATTCCGGATAGCGCATGAAAATCACCTGTGAGCGCGGAATGATACGCCAAAGCGTGGGCCGGGTTAAGGAACGCGGCGCTGTTTCACGTGAAACCATCCCTGCCCTCCTGACTGTTCCCCAAAAGACATACGTTCTGGAGTCGGGGGCCTGGGGCGCTCGCGGACATGCGGATTCCGCAAGCGGGGTTCCCTTTAATGCTGGCAGCCTCCCCTTTCCCTGCCACCCCGCATCCGCTAGCATCGTGGCATGAGCCGGCACCCCCTAAGCAAGAAGGAGTTCGAAACTCTATCTCGTTTCCGCTATCAATTGCGGCGTTTTCTCCGGTTTAGCGAGGACCTCACCCACCGCGAGGGGGTCACCAACCTGCAATACTTGCTGCTCTTGCATATCAAGGGGTTTCCCGGGCGCGATTGGGCCACGGTCGGCGAACTGGCCGAAAAGCTCCAGGCCCAGCCGCACGGGACGGTGGCCCTGGTCAACCGCTGCGAAAAGCTTGGACTGGTGCGGCGTCAGTCCGGGCGCAAGGACCGCCGCGAAGTGGAAATCCATCTGACTGCCGAGGGCGACAAGATGGTCACCAGACTGGCGCGCCTGCATCGGGATGAACTGCTCACCATGCAGGGCCTGTTTCAGGTCCCGGGTGAGCGGGAATTTCTCGATGGTCACCCGGACGCCTGAGCCCTCTCCAGGAATGCCATTTTTGTTCATAACATGAGCACCGGGAACACTTAGAAGATCGGGGGCTTGTTGCCGCGTAAGCTGCCCACTTCGGCAAGGCACCTGATTCGTGACTCTTCGCCCCCTGTCCCCCTGCGGTTATTCGCTTGGCTTCAGGCCGCCAGCGCCGCTGCGACAGACCTGGCAAAATTCACGGCGTCTGGCCGGTCGCCGTGCAGGCAAAGCGTGTCGGCGCGCAGCAGCAGTATTCCCCCGTCCAGGGTCGTGATTGCTTCCCCCACGGCAATGCGCCGCGCTTGGTCGGCGGCCGCCCCTGGCTCGTCGATGACCGCTCCCGGCCCATCGCGCGGCGCCAGACTCCCGTCCGCCAAATAACGCCGGTCGGCAAACGCCTCCTCCAGCACCGCCAGGCCAGAGCCGCGCGCCCAGCCGGCCAGCGGCGAACCAGCCAAGCACACCAGCGCCAGCCCACCCAGGTCGAGCAATGCGGCGATCACCTCGCGCCCGGTTGCTTCGTCTTGCGCGACGAGGCTATACAGCGCGCCGTGCGGTTTCACGTGAAACAGTCGGGTCCCCTCCTGCTCTGCGAGGCGCATCAACTCGCGGCTCTGTTCGAGCACCCAGCGGCGCACGTCGCCGGGATGCGTGGCAACCGGCTTACGGCCGAAGTTCTGCCGGTCGGGGTAGCCCGGATGGGCGCCCGCCAATACACCCATGTCTCGCGCCAGGAGCAGGGTGAGGCGCATCGACGCTTCGTCCCCCGCGTGCCCCCCGCACGCGATGGATACCCGATCGACGTAGGGGAAAATCAGACTGTCGTCCCAGCCTTCTCCTACGTCCGCATTCAGTTCCATCAGGCGAGCCATGTGATGCTCCCGTCCAGCGCACCTTGCTGATCCAGCCAGGCCGCCCTTGCGTCTTCCCGATCCAGCGCCTGGAAACCGACTCGATCCCCCGGCCTGAGTTGGGCCAGCCGTCCCAAATCGGCGGCAATGATCCCGGCAATGACCGGATATCCGCCAGTCACCGGTCCATCCCATCCCAAGACGATAGGCTGGCCTTCTGGCGGCACTTGGATGGCTCCCGGCAACACGCCCTGGGAAGCAAGCTCTTCGCTCTTCTCTACTCTCAGCGCCGGGCCCCTGAGACGTATGCCGCTGCGATCTGAATGCGCATCGACAACAAACCTTCCCCCAAACAGGCCGACCAAGGCAGATTCGGCAAACCAACCCAACTGCGGGCCCGCCACCACGCGCAACGGCCCCTCGGCCACTGGTCGGTTCGCCCGCCCTAAGCGCATCGCTCCTGCAACGCCAACCGGCAACGCGTCCCCTGCCTCCAGCGAACGGCCGTTCCAGCCGCCAAACGCGCCGGGCAGGAAGGTGGCGCCGCTGCCCAGCACGGGCTCGAGCTCTATGCCGCCGGCCACCGCGAGATAGCCCCGGCAGCCGTTGAGCGCACGCCCCAATTCAAGGCTTGTGCCCGCTGCCAATGCCAGGGTCTCGTCCCAGTGCAGGTTAACCCCGTCGCAGCGGACCTCAAAGCGTGCCCCGCTCAGGGCAATCACCCCGCCCTGCGGAAAACCCAGCGTCGGGCCGTGCAAGGTGAACTCGATTCCCGCGGCGCCGTCGGCGTTGCCAACCAGGCGGTTGGCAAGAATCATGGCCTGCCGGTCCGCCGCCCCGCCTTCCGGCACGCCCATTTGACGATAGTTCGGGCGCCCCAGATCCTGGATGGTGTCCAGCAACCCCGGCTTGCGCACCACAATTTTCATCGCGGCACGAAGCGGACGTGGTCGCCCGGTGTGAAGCGGGCCGGCGGCTTGCGCAGCGGATCAAACACCCACTCCCGCGTGCGGCCAATCAGCAGCCAGCCGCCCGGGCTGGTTCCCGGATAAATGCCCGTGTACATCCCGCCCAATGCCACACTGCCAGCCGGAACTCGCGCTCTGGGCGCACTCCGGCGAGCCGTCTGCAATGGCGTGGGGGTGCCGGCCAAATAGGCAAACCCCGGCTGAAATCCGAGAAACGCCACGCGGTACTGGGCCCCGGCGTGCAGCTCGACGGCCTGGCTGGTGGTCAGGCCGGCGGCATCGGCCACCCGCTCCAGGTCGGGTCCCGCGTCTCCGCCATAAATGACCGGGATTTCGTGATGCCGACCCAGGACCTCCAAGCTCGCGTCGGGCTGCGCCTTATTAATCAGGTCCAGGAGTACCGGTCCGGCGCCCTGCCCCGGTTGCAGCACCACCAACAGGCTGCCATCCCCGGGCACCACGGCCTCCACTTCCGGCAGGGCCGCCGCCTCAATCTTCTGCTTTAGCCCCAGGGTGCACGCGCGACTTTCCAGCCATAGACCGCGATCGGTTATCCAGCGGTGTTTCACGTGAAACGCCTCCCCCGTCTATGGCCTTTGTCAGGCTGGCCGACCGACGTGCTCGCATGCTTTGGAGGCCTTCCAACGAGATACCATGAGGCGACGCATCTCCGCTCTGCTGATATCCTCACTGTTGCCGCCTTTGGCTCGAGACCCCGACCGATATCCTGCGCCAGAGCTCTGCCGAATTATTATTGATTGCGGAAAAACGCGCCGCCGATGCCGCCGCCACATGGAATTGCCTTTGAATAAGCCCACCCCACTCGGCGGTCGCGCTGCGGCTTGCCTGGCGGCGCGCCGGAAAAAACGCTCAGTGTTGGCCCCTGAAACAACTGATTTGGGGCATTCTCACCCCCGAGGCGAGTGCCGGTGGGCTACGAGACCCACCGGCGCGCACTCCACCACTGCTGATTTCTAAAGTGATGATCAATACCGTATCTAGCTGAACAAGCAAGCCGAGGCGTGCTAATCCTCAGGTCACGCTGCCGAACGATTTGTCCGTGGAATAGCCTTTGCTCGGCAACGCAGCCAAGTAAAGGCCTTGGGTAACCGGGCCACCGGGGAACAGGCGATACAGGAAACGACCGCCCCCTTCATCGCGGAACCGCTCTTCCATGTCCCGCAGCAGCATCGGAGCGGACTCCAGGTTGCCGCCGTCCATGTAATGCAGGCGCAAGAACTTGATTACCTTCATATGATCGGGAGTCAACTCGAGCCCGATGTCCTTGGCCCGCTCAATGGCAATTTCCTCGGACCAGTCGTCCAGTTCCACCAAGTCACCCCTTGCATCACGCATCACCGGACGCTCGTTCATCAGGTTATCCATCAAACTCATGATTTCACTCCTCTGTACCGAAAAGAAGCCAAACTTTAGCCTGATTTCTGTATAGACCCTTTGCCTAGGATTGCTACCGCCCGTCGTTTATCGCACTGCACACGGCCCAGCCAGCCCTGCTAGAAAAAGCGGCTGAATAATGCATAACAGGAAAAATTCAAGGTGAAGTCAGCGCGGTCAATTCGAATGCATGCCGCCATTGCTATTATTGATTCTGTTCGAGGATTTGGATGATTTACTTGCTTCGGTATTCGCTGTTCGTGCTGTGCTTGGATTGTTTTGTCCTGCAAGGCGCCGGCGCGGCGGAGGTACAGGTCGCGGTCGCGGCCAACTTTACAGCCCCGATGCAGAAAATCGCCGCAGCATTCGAGCGGGACACCGGGCACAAAGCGCTGCTCGCATTCGGCTCCACCGGCAAGTTCTACGCGCAGATCAGGAACGGTGCTCCCTTCCAGGTGTTACTTTCGGCCGACGATGAAACCCCGGCTCGACTGGAACAAGAGGGTCTGGGCGTAGCTGGGTCCCGCTTCACCTACGCCATCGGTACCCTCGCGCTGTGGTCGTCAAGATCGGGCGCAGTGGACAGCGAGGGAGACGTCCTGAAGAACGGCTCATTTGCTCACATCGCCTTGGCCAATCCCAGGCTCGCCCCTTATGGAAAGGCCGCAGTCGAGGTGTTGAACAAGCTGGGCGTATACGCAGCCCTCCAACCCAAATTCGTCCAAGGTGAAAACATCGCCCAAGCCTATCAGTTTGTCGCCACCGGCAATGCCGAACTGGGCTTTGTCGCCCTGTCCCAAATCATGAAGGATGGGAAGCTCGCCGAGGGTTCAGCCTGGATCGTGCCAGCCGGGCTGCACAGACCCATCCGCCAAGACGCCGTACTCCTAATGAAGGGTGAGCACAACGCAGCCGCCATCGCGCTGTTGAATTACCTAAAGCGGCCCAAAGCTCAGTCCATCATAAAGGCCTACGGCTATCGCTAACGTGCCGGGCAACGGGCAGTCTCCTCCGGCCGGATGCCTCCAAGGCAGATTCAGAGCCGCGGCAGAGACCTCAACGACCAGGGCAGGGTAACAGGCACGATAGACCGTCTTGCATTGCCCCGCGGACCACGTCATAGATAATGACAAGCAAGACTCGAATACGAGGATGTCTTCATGCTGCCCACCACGTTGAGCCTGCCAGTGCAAATGCTGCCGCAGCCGGACGAAACGACCTGCGGTCCGACCTGTCTTCACGCCGTCTATCGCTACTGGGGAAAGGATGAGCCGCTGCAACAAGTCATCGGCCGCATTCGCAAGCTCGATCAGGCCCGCGGCACCATTGCCGTCTTTCTTGCCTGCGACGCCCTGCGCCAGGGCTTCGCGGCGACCATCTACACTTATAACGTTACGGTATTCGACCCGACCTGGTTTGCACCCGGTGTGGACATTGCCGAGCGCCTCACGCGCCAGGCCAAGGCCAAGAAGAACGATATTCGCCTGCAGCACGCCACCGAAAGCTATCATGAGTTTCTGAGTCTGGGTGGGCGGCTGCGCTTCACCGACCTTTCTCGCACCCTGATCCGCGGCCTGCTGCGGCGCAACCTGCCCATCCTCACCGGCCTGAGTTCAACCTATCTGTATCGCACGGCGCGCGAGTATGGCCCCAACGACACGCCGGATGACGTGCGAGGAACGCCGGGCGGTCACTTCGTAGTCATGGCCGGCTATGATCGTAAAGCCCGCCAGGTACTGATTGCCGACCCCTACGGTCCGCACCCCTACGGTCCGTACCATGAGTACTGGATCAACATCGACCGCGTGGTCGCCGCGGTGCTGCTAGGCATCGTTACCCACGACGCCAATCTGCTGGTCATTCATCCACCGCGCACCCAACAAGCAGTCGGCTTGCCATGAGCGTACTGATCGTCGTCGACAATCCAAAGGATTGGCCGCTGCAGATTCCTGGGGTTGCAGTTGTTTCAGCCCGCGCCTACCTGACCGAGCCCGAGCATGGCGACAACCACTCGGTCAAGGTGTTCAACCTGTGCAGGTCCTACAGCTACCAGAGCCTGGGCTACTACGTGTCCCTGCTGGCCGAGGCACGCGGCCACAAGCCGCTGCCGAAGGTCGGCACCATGGAAGATCTACAGAGCCGTAACCTGGTGCGCCTGCTGACCGAGGATGTGGATGACCTGATCCAGCATCTGCTGGCGCCGATTAAGTCCGACAGCTTCGAACTCAGCATCTACTTCGGCCGCAACGTGACCAGTCGCTATGATGTGCTCAGCCACAAGCTGTTTGGCATGTTGCAGGCCCCGCTGCTGCGCGCCCAGTTCGAACGGCACCGTGAGCACTGGCGCATTCGCGGTATCCGCGCCATCGCCGCCAGCGACATCCCGCCGCTACACCAGGATTTTGTGGTGCAGGCGGCTATCGACTATTTCGCTGGCCGTGGCCAGCGACCCCGCAAACGTTCGCCTCCCCGTTTCGATCTGGCCATCCTGCACGACCCGACCAATCCTGAGCCACCATCAAACGCTAGGGCGATGCAGAAATTCCAGACGGCAGCAGAGGCGCTCGGCATGCGTGCGGAACTCATCACCCGAGCCGATATTGGCAGGCTGCCTGAATTTGACGCGCTGTTCATCCGCGACACGACCTACGCCAACCATTACACCTACCGCTTCTCGCGCCGTGCCACGGCTGAGGGGCTGGTTGTGATCGACGACCCCGACTCCATCCTCAAATGCAACAACAAGGTTTATCTAGCCGAACTTCTGGCCCAACACCGGCTGCCCGCTCCGAAGACCTTGGTGGTGCACCGCGACAACGTGTCCGACATCATTCCCACGCTCGGGCTGCCGTGCGTTTTGAAACAACCCGACAGCTCATTCTCGCGCGGCGTGGTCAAGGTTAAAGCGGAAGACGAACTCGCGCCGAAGGTAAGCGCCCTGCTGGCCGAATCCGATCTGATCATCGCCCAGGAATGGTTGCCGACAGAATTTGATTGGCGCGTGGGAATCCTCGATCGGCGGGTTCTGTTTGTTGCCAAGTATCTCTTTCCCCCAGGCCACTGGCAGATCGTCCGGCGCGACGCGCAGCGCCGCATTATCGAGGAAGGCGCAACGCTCGCCGTCTCCGTTGGCGAAGTGCCGGCCAAAGTGGTGAAGACCGCGCTCAAAGCGGCCAACCTAATCGGTAGCGGGTTCTATGGCGTTGATCTGAAGCAGGCTGGCGAGCGCTTGGCAGTCATTGAAATCAACGACAACCCCAACGTGGATGCCGGCAACGAAGACGGGGTACTGAAGAGCGCGCTGTATCGCGAGGTGATGGGCGTGTTCCTGCGACGCATCGAGGCGCGCAAGCAGGGCGCGGGAAGCTGATCGACACAGATGACTTCGCTATCCGCCTACTCGGCCTACGGGATCGAACTCGAATACATGATCGTGAACCGAGATTCCCTGTCGGTCCGGCCTATCGCCGCCAAGCTGTTGAAGAACGGGTCTGGAAGAATTGTGAATGAGCTGGTCCGCAAGAACATGGTCTGGTCCAACGAGTTGACACTTCACCTGATAGAAATCAAAAACAACCCTCCTGTTCCCAAGCTTCTTCCCTTGGTGGATGCATTCCAGCTTGAAGTGGCCGAGATCAACCGCCAGTTGGAGGTTTTCGGAGCCTGCCTAATGCCCACTGGCATGCATCCCTGGATGGACCCCTCCACGGAAACCCGGCTCTGGCCACATGACAACGCGGATATCTATCGCACATATGACAGCGTGTTCGGTTGTCGTCAGCACGGCTTCGCAAATCTTCAAAGCATGCATCTGAATCTGCCGTTTCAGGATGATGCACAATTCGCCAGGCTTCATGCCGCTACGCGCCTTATTCTGCCGATACTCCCAGCTTTGGCAGCCAGCTCTCCCTTCCAAGGGGGTTGCTCAACTGGCTTCCTTGACAACCGTCTGAAGGCCTACTGTGCCCATCAGGCACGGGTGCCACCCACCATGGGTGAAGTGATTCCGGACACGATTTCCAGTCGAGCGGAATGCCGGGTGCGTATTCTCCTGCCCATGTACGAGGCGATTTCCTCTTTTGACCCCAAGGGCGCGTTGAGGCAGGAATGGCTTAATGCCCGGGGGGCCGTTCCGCGTTTCGACCGCATGGCCCTGGAAATCCGGCTGATCGACATGCAGGAATATCCCCGTGCCGACCTGGCTGTGGCGGCTGTCGTCACTGCCCTCATCCGCTGGCTCGATGAAGGAAAAGTTTCTGATCTGGCGTCCCAGCAATCCTATCCAACCCATCATCTTGCCAACCTGCTTCAAGCCTGCATCAAGGATGCCGACCAAGCCTCGATTGAAGATCCGGCTTATCTCGCGCTGCTGGGATTGCCTTCCACCCCATGTAGCGCCGCCGAGCTATGGCGCCAGCTCATTGAGGATTGGTGGCAACGGGAACCAGAACAACGGAAGACCTGGAACGGACCCTTGGATCTGATCTTGGAACACGGTCCCCTGTCACGACGCATCCTGCGGGCAGTGGGTCCTAACTGCCCCGGTCCCCGCCAGCAAGAGGTTTACCGATCGCTATGCAATTGCCTCAGCACCGGTCATCCGTTCGTGGGCTAGGATAATGAAGACCAAACGCGACCGTTATCTCATCACCTGTGAGCATGGCGGCAATGTTGTGCCGCCCCTATACCGACCCTTGTTCGCCAACCGGAATGCGCTACTCGAGTCCCACCGAGGATGGGACCCTGGTGCGCTCGCCCTCGCTCGGGACTTGGCCCGAGCCTTGAAAGCGCCGCTGTTGTATGCCCGCGTGAGCCGGCTGGTGATCGACCTGAACCGCTCCATCGGCCACCCGCGTCTCTATTCCGATGTCACCCGCACCACACCCAGGGAAACCCGAATGGAGATTCTGACGCGCCATTACCTCCCCTATCGCAATCGGGCGGAAGAACATATTGCCCTGGCAGTGGCACAAGGAAGCAGAGTCGTACACGTGTCTTCCCACAGTTTCACTCCCATCCTGCATGGCAAGGAGCGGAAAGCTGACGTGGGCTTGCTCTACGACCCGACTCGACCGCAAGAAGTTGCTCTCAGCCGATTATGGCAAGCGGCCCTCAAAACTTCAGCCCCTGCGCTAAAAGTACGCCGCAACTATCCCTATGCCGGCACTTCTGACGGATTTACCGCTTATCTTAGAAGACGATTTGCTCCGAAGGACTACGTGGGCATTGAATTGGAAATCAACCAGAAGCATGTCACGCGAGAAATCAAAATATGGCGTGATCTGCGCGCGCGAATCGCCTCATCCCTGCTCAATGTTCTCGAAAGCCGCGAAATTACTTAGGGAGCCCCAATTGAAGCCCAATTGACGGCGCGGACTTCCATGTATGCTCATCGCATGCCGGGTATTCAATGTCGCTGCCTGATTTCCCTAGTCTGTTCACGCGTTATCAGATGGGCGAGCGCCTCCAGTTCCTCTGCCAGCAACTGAAGCAGATCATCAAGCGCCAGGATGCCAATCAATGCGCCATCCTCGCTCACTACCGGCATTCGGCGGGCACCCTTGTCACGCATGTAGCGAATGGCCTCGAATACGCCGGTATTCTCCGACACGGTGGCCAGATCCGGGGCCATAATTTCCTCCACGTTGAGCGCAGCAGGATCGAGCCCGGCGGCCACTACTTCCACGACCACATCGCGGTCAGTCACGATACCTATCGGCTTGCGCAGGCCGCCCTCATCCGTGACCACAACCACATCGCCAACGTGATGCTCACGCATCAGCCTCGCCGCTTCGTTGACAGGGAGATGTCGCGTCACGAACACTACCTCGCGGTTGCAGATTTCTCCAATAGCCATCACACGGTCCTCATGAAATAGTGAATGAATAAGCCGCTTTAGCCTGCCTCTCCGACTGTTCGCCAGCACATGATTTACTTCACTGATGTTTGGTTTTGACGTCAAGCTCCCGTAAAGCTCCCGTTCTTCCGGAGCGCTGCTTTCCTGAATTCGCACTTTGATCTGCACATAGAGGTCACCCTTTCGCTTGCTCCCAAAGCAGGGGAAGCCCAGCGGGACAGTCCGCGAGGCCACCTGGGCCACCCTCCAAGATCGGACGCGCAAACTGGTAGTGCCCGCGGATGGCACCCCGGCGATGCGCCCTGTCCAATACTGGATCATTTCCGCGTCTACCCACTTTCAAGAATAGGCTGGAATGTGGCTGGCGGATATGTGTCCGTTGCTCATGCGGTAGAGACTCTTGGGCTATGTGTCAGCCGCAAAATGTTTGATCCGCACTTTCATCCTCCGGAAGGGTGCAACTTAGGCTTCCAGCAGTTCCACTAGGGAGCCGCCAGTGTGCAGGCGTCTTATGGCCTCGGCAAAGTAAGGTGCCGACTCCAGCACTTCCACCCGGTTTCCCAACAGCGCCGGCGGCAACCGGAAAGGCGGGATGGAGTCGGTAACCAGCACTTTCTCCAGTGCCGGGTCAGAGAGCACTCTGCCTGCGGCACCAACGAACACGCCATGGCTGGCCGCGGCATATACTCGGTTCGCCCCCAGTGCCTTGCAGGCGGCGGCCGCTCGCGCCAGGGTGGTGCCGGTGCTGATCAGGTCGTCGACAATTAGGGCGGTCTTTCCATTCACGTCGCCGACCACAGCCTCTCCGGAGACCACGCCTTCGCTGCGGCGCTTCTCCATGAAGGCGGAGGCGATGGGCCGGTCGAGCGCCCTGCTCAGGGCTTGGCGGAAAACTTCCGCCCGTTTCACCCCGCCCGGGTCCGGTGAGACCACTACGATGCTTTCTTCCTGCAACCGCGCTGCGAACCAGGCGACAAACAGTCCCTGGGCCTCGAGGTTCTCGCCCGGAATGCGAAAGGCGTTCTGGTAGGCGGCCAGGTTGTGCACGTCCAGGGTCACCACCCGGTCCGTTCCCACCGCTTCCAACAGCTGGGCCACATAGCGGCTCGTGACCGGGTCGCGCGACTTGGTTCGACGGTCCTTGCGGGCATAGGCGAGATACGGGCAGACAGCGGTAACCCGGGCGGCGGAGGCATCCTTTATCGCGCCGATGAAAAACAGCAGACGGACCAGCTTGTCATTGGCGCTCATGCCCGGCTCGCCAAACAGGGAGTGGATCACATACACATCCTTGCCACGCACACTTATCAGCGGTCGGACCTTGTGCTCACCGTCCTCGAATTCCCTCTCCTCATGGGCGCAAAGTGTGATTCCCAGCGCCCTGGCGACCCGCTCGCCGAAGGGGCGGCTGGCATCCAGGGCGAACAGGCAAAGATCATCAGGGATCATTGAGTTGTTTCCTTGCGTTTCGCAGCGATGGCATCACCACCATAATATGCCAGACTTAACAATCGCTTTGTTTCCGGAAGAAAGGTGTGGCCATGGAACCCAAGGGATGTTTTTACCGGGAACAGTTTGGCTACTGCTGGCTTGAGGCCAGCCAGTGGATGTTCCAGGCAGTTGACGTGCATGAACAGCCCCAGGGCGAACCCGTGAAAGTCGAGTTGGCAGACGTGGTCTTTCATCACGAGGAAGATGAGGATGAGTAACTGCGTTAGCGTTCCGGAGCGGATCGCCTGAAGCAGCTCAGCGGAGCCAATGCTGTTCACAGTCTGGTTCAACTGAAGGACATCGGGATAGAGGCGACGGAGTGCCGCGGCGATTTCCACGCCCAAGGCCGGGGAGTCCAGCACTCCACGGTCCGTGACTGCGATGCGCGCTCGGCTCATCACGTGCGCATCTTGCAGTATTCGTGCATTCGGAACACTAAACGGTGCAATCGCCTAGCCCGACATGCGCGCAATATTGGGCACACTTCTATATGGATTCACGCGGACTATGAAAGCGATCACCGAACAAAGGGCCCGCATTTATGCGGGCTTTTAGGCGTCTACGCGGAAAACTTGGGACTACGCCAGATAGCTCGCTACTTCCCTACGCAAAAACGGCTGAAAATCTCGCCCAACAGATCGTCGGGGCTGAATTCGCCGGTAATTTCGGACAGGGCGCCTTGAGCCAGGCGCAGCTCCTCGGCCTGCAACTCCAGCCGGCCGCCGAGATCCGCGGCCGCAAGCAGATGGGCACGAGCCCGATTCAGCGCAGCGAGGTGGCGCGCGCGGGCCATGAAGCCTCCCTCGCCCGCCGGCTGCCAGCCTGCCAGCCGCAGCAGTTCGTGCCGTAATAGCACGACGCCTTCACCGGTCTTGGCCGACAGCCAGACTTCTGTGGTCTCCCCGCTTTCCACTGCGCGCGGCGCCACACCTGCCAGATCAATCTTGTTGTGCACGCTGAGCCGGGCGATGCCGGCGGGAAGCCGCTTGATGATGTGCTGCTCGGCCATTCCCAGGCCATGCTGGGCATCGACCAACAGCAGGGCGATCGCGGCTTGTTCAATCGCGGTCCAGGCGCGCGCAATGCCGATCTTTTCCACCGGGTCGTCGGTGGCTCGCAAACCGGCCGTGTCGATCAAGTGAAAGCTCACGCCCTCGATCTGGACTTCCTGGCGCAGCGCGTCACGCGTGGTTCCGGCAAACTCGGTCACGATCGCGATCTCGTCGCCGGCCAGGGCATTCATCAGGCTGGACTTGCCCACGTTGGGCTGGCCGATCAGCACTACGCTTACCCCGTCGCGCAGCAGCGCGCCTTGGCGCGCCGCGGCCTGCACCTCGTCGAGCGCACCGAGGGTGCGGGACAGTCCGCTCGCCACGCGCTCCATTTCAACCTGGACCACGTCGTCTTCCTCGGGAAAATCGATGCTCGCCTCCACCCGCATGCGCAATTCGGTCACGCTGTGTTGCAGCGCCTGAACGCGACGGGAGAACTCCCCGCTCAGGGAGCGCAGCGCCGAGCGCGCAGCTTCCTGGGAACTGGCATCGATCAGGTCGGCGACTGCTTCGGCCTGCGCCAGATCAAGCTTGCCATTGAGGTAGGCGCGGCGGGTGAATTCCCCGGCCCGCGCCAAGCGCGCGCCGAGTTCCAGGCAGCGCGACAGCAACGCCTGCAGCACGGCCGGTCCGCCATGGCCCTGCAGTTCCACCACATCCTCACCGGTGAACGAACAGGGGCCGGGAAAGAACAGCACCAGGCCCTCATCCAGCGGCTGGCTTGCCGCATCAAGAAACGCCACATGCGTGGCATGGCGCGGCTTCAATACACGACCGGTCAGGGTAAGCGCCAGATCCTCCGCGCCCGGCCCGGAAACCCGAACCACGCCGATGCCGCCCCGTCCGGGCGGCGTTGCAATGGCGGCGATCAGATCAGGTCTTGACGTGGCCGGTATCAAATTGCTTGTTGATGGCCCATTGCTGGGCAATGGACAGCACGTTGCTGGTCACCCAATAGAGCACCAGGCCGGCAGGGAAGAACAGGAACATGACGGAAAACACCACCGGCATAATCATCATCATCTTGGCCTGCATCGGGTCAGGCGGGGTGGGATTCAGCTTCACCTGAAGAATCGAGGTCAGCGCCATCACCACCGGCAGGATATACAGTGGATCAGGCGCGCTGAGGTCGTGGATCCATCCTATCCAGGGCGCACCACGCATTTCCACCGCCGCAATCAGACAGTAATAGAGCGCAATGAACACCGGGATTTGCAGCACGATGGGCAGACAGCCGCCGAGCGGATTGATCTTTTCCTTCTTGTACAGTTCGGCCATGGCTTGGTGGAGCTTCTGCCTATCATCGCCGTAAATCTCCTTGAGCTTTTGCAGCCTGGGCGTGAGCTTGCGCATTTGCGCCATGGATTTGTAGCTGGTGGCGGAAAGGGGATACAAGGCCAGCTTAATGAGCACGGTCAGGATGATGATCGCCCAGCCCCAATTTCCGACGAATTTTTCGATCCTGCTCAAGGCCCAGAAGATGGGTGCCGACAGGGGTGTGAGCCAGCCATAGTCCCGAGTCAGTTCCAGGCCGGGGGCGGCAGCCTCCAGCTGTTTTTGCAGCTCGGGCCCGGCGTAGAGCGAAACCGAAGTGGTTCTTTCCTGGCCCGGCGCGAGGCTGCCATTGAAGAGAATCACGCCCGCAGAGAACAGGCCACCTCCCAGATCCTTCGCATAGAACTCCCGCTTGATGCCTGCCTGCGGCAGCCATGCCGCAACGAAGTGATGCTGCAGCATCCCTACCCAGCCGGAGCTGGCATTTTTCTGGTATTCGGCGCTGCCGTCGGTAATCTTCTTGAATTGCAGTTTCTGGAATTTCTGCTCGTCGGTATAAATGGCCGGGCCGGTGAAGGTGTTCAAAAACCTGCCCTCACCCTGGGGCTTATCCCCGTTGCGCACCAGTTGATAATAGGTGTCCAGGCTGACCGGCTGGCTGCCGGCATTCGCCACGCGCGTGGTCAAGTCAATCCTGTAGCTGCCGCGGTGGAAGATGTAGGTGCGCGTGACCGTCAATCCGCGGGCCGGATCACTGAACGTCAAGGGAACGGAAACCGTATCCTGGCCCGGCTTTAGCTCATAGGTTCCGGGAACCAGTTGATAGACACTCTTGTGATTCGGCCCCTGTCCCAGCAAGCCGGACTGCGCGATATACGGGTGCGCCGGATCATCCTCCAGCAGTTTCAAAGGCTGGCTCTTATCCTCGACTTCGTGATAGCGATCCAGTACCAGGCTGCGCAGGTCGCCTCCGTTGGCGTCGATCTCCGCACCAAAGAGATCCGTCTTAACCGTAGCGCGCGAACCCTTGGCGAGCCCGACTGCCTGCGTTGCCGATATTGGTGCGACCGACTGGCTGCTCGTCCCGGGCGCCGTGCTCGGGGTCGGCACCGCCCCGCTCTGCGCAGTTGCGGCGGGCTGCTGCTGGGTCTGGGCCAGCGGCACCTTATCCTTGTTCTGCCAAGACTCCCAGAGCAAGAGCAGGGAAAAGGAAAAAATGGCAAAAAGTATGAGGCGTTGAGTGTCCATATGGGGAATTGTACCGTGTCAGGGAACGGGATCATGACCGCCGGGACAGCCCGGCCGGCAACGCCCCAAGCGTTTCAGTGCCAGCCAGCCGCCTTTGACAAAGCCGTGCTTTTGCAGGGCCTCAAGGGCGTAGTCGGAACAGGTCGGCAGATAACGACAACTGGGTCTCAGCAACGGGCTGATCAATAGCTGATAAGCCCGCACCAGCTTGCAGGCAAGCCAAACCATCATTTCAGGCGCGCCAGAACGTCCGCCAGTTCCACTGCCGCCCCGCCTTCAGGAGGCACCGCCAGCACTTTCACCACCACATCGAGCGGGGGCAGTTCGGGACTGGACAGACGGAACGTTTCGCGAATAATACGGCGCATCCGGTTGCGATCCACCGCGCGTTTGAACTGGCGTTTGGCCACCACCATACCGAGTCGGGCGTGGCCCAACTCATTGGGCCGAAACATAACAAGATAGGAGCGCGAGCGGTGGCAGCGACGCCCGGCAAAAACTGCCGCAAACTCCGTTCCCTTGAGCAGCCGCTGGCGCCGGGTGAATGCGTAGCGGCCAGGCAAGGAATGCGCTAAACCGCGAGGCGATGCCGGCCCTTGGCGCGGCGGGCGTTGATGACCGCACGGCCGCCCTTGGTTTTCATACGCACGCGAAAGCCGTGGGTACGCTTGCGGCGGGTCACTGAAGGCTGATAGGTGCGTTTCATCAAACTGTCCTTTCTGTTTTGCGCTCCACCCAGAGAAACTGGGTTATTGCGAAAATTTGCCTGAAAAAACCGTACATTAGACCTAACCAGCAGCCTTGTTGTCAAGGCGGCAGGCAAGTTTTATTATCGATTCCCTGTGGATAACTTAGGTCCGCGAGAGTAAGATTCGAACCCTACCCCACGCATAACCATCAAGAAAATTCTCCTTAATGGAATCCTTCTGGGACCTCTGTTTGCAGCGCTTTCAGCAAAACCTGACAGCCCAGCAGTTCAACACCTGGATCAAGCCTCTGGCTTGGGAGGAAAACGGCGCCCCCTGCATTGTCGCGCCCAATCGCTTCATCCTGGATTGGGTAAAGGACAAGTTTGGCGCTGATATCCAGGGCTGGGCTGAGGAGCATTATGCCCAGCCTACCCAAGTGGGCTTCAGCCTGAAACGCAAGAACTCGGATGTGCCGCTGCCTGCCCCGCAAAGTCGGCCTGATCTCGCCATATCGGTTCCTCCCAGCGGACGCGCAAGCAGCTTGCGTCTAAACCCCGGTTTCACTTTTGACAACTTCGTTGGCGGCCGTGCCAATCAACTGGCCCGCGCCGCAGCCTTGCAGGTCTCGGAAAATGTTGGTACCGCCTACAACCCATTGTTCATTTACGGTGGCGTAGGCCTGGGCAAGACCCATCTGATTCAGGCCATCGGCAACACGGTGCGCGCTGCCAAACCCGATGCGCGCATCGAATACATCCATGCCAACGATTACGTCAACGACTTGGTGCAGGCCTACCGGCAAAAGAGCTTTGACGATTTCAAGCGCCTGTATCAATCCCTCGATCTCTTGCTGATCGACGACATCCAGTTCTTTGCGGGAAAGGACCGCACCCAGGAAGAGTTTTTCTACACCTTCAACGCGCTGACTGAAAGCCACAGACAAATCGTCATCACCTGCGACACCTATCCGAAGGATCTGGTAGGTTTCGAAGACCGCCTGAAATCGCGCTTCGCCTGGGGGCTCACCGTCGCCATCGAACCGCCCGAACTGGAGATGCGGGTAGCCATCCTGCTCAAGAAGGCGGTGCAGGAAGGCATCAGCCTGGAGGAAAGCGTTGCCTTCTTCATCGCCAAGCAGGCCCGCTCCAGCGTGCGCGAATTGGAGGGCGCACTCAAGCGTGTGATCGCATACGCCCGCTTCACCGAAAAGCCCATTGCTCTGGATCTGGTGAAGGAAGCCCTGCGCGACCTGATCGCGTCCACCCACCGGCAGGTATCGATCGAAAACATCCAGAAGACCGTCGCCGACTACTACAAACTAAAGGTCGGGGACATGTTCTCCAAGAAGCGCACCCGCAATCTTGCGCGTCCGCGCCAGATCGCCATGGCCTTGGCCAAGGAACTCACCACCCTATCCCTGCCGGAAATCGGAGAGTCATTCGGCGGACGCGACCATACCACCGTGCTGCACGCCTGCCGCAAAGTGCAGGAATTGCGCGAACAGGATCACGACATCAGTCGGGAATACCTGGTCTTGCTGCAAACCTTAACCAGTTGATAAGTTCAGTATGGTTACGAATAACTTTAGGCAAATTTCAGGGAGTGACAGTTTGATTCACAGCCGTCCCCATCTGTCCCGATTCTGCCCACAACGGCAGACCCGGCGCATTGTCCCTGTTTTTCAGGATCGGGGGGCTTATCCACCCAAAGCAGCTTCCCTCAACAACAACCACAAGGATTAATTAAATGCTACTGATGGAAACAGACCGCAACAGTTTGCTTCTACCCTTGGGTTCGACGGTGGGCGTCGTGGAACGGCGTCATACCCTGCCCATCCTGTCCAATGTGTTGCTGGAGAAAAAAGGGACGGATTTGACGCTGCAGGCTACGGATCTCGAATTGCAGGTGAGCACAAAATTATCCGGGGCTGCGGTCGATGGCGATTTCGCCATGACCGTGGCTGCGCGCAAGTTGTTCGACATCGTCCGAGCCCTGCCGGAAGGCGCCAAAGTCAAGTTGGAAAGCAAGGACAGCCTGGTGGAGGTCAAGGCAGGCCGCTCCAAGTTCACGCTGCAGACTTTGCCGGCAGCGGATTTTCCGCGCATGGAGAGCAGCGCCGCGAGTGCCGCTGAAGTCAAGCTGCCGCAAAAGGTGTTGAAGAGGTTGTTGCAGTTGGTGCAGTTTTCCATGGCCCAGCAGGACATCCGTTATTACCTTAACGGCATGCTGCTGGTGCTGGAAGGCAAGATCCTGCGCGTGGTTGCGACCGATGGCCACCGGCTGGCGCTGGCGGAGACGACTCTGGACCAGGATGTCGGCAAGCGCGAGTTGATTGTGCCGCGCAAGACCGTGCTGGAGTTGGTCAAGCTGCTTGCCGACAGCGATGATCGGGTCAGCCTCTATCTGGGCGAAAGTCAGGTCATGTTCCGTATCGGCAATACGCAGATCGTTTCCAAGGTGGTGGATGGCAAGTTTCCCGATTACCAGCGCGTGGTGCCGGTAGGCCACGAAAAGAAAATGGGGTTGAACCGTCAGGCCGGAATTTCCGCGCTGCAGAGGGCAGCAATCCTGTCGAATGAGAAATTCCGCGGCGTGCGTCTGGTGCTGGGCGCCAACAGCTTGCGCGTCGTATGCAACAACAACGAACAGGAAGAAGCCCAGGAGGAATTGGAGGCCAAGTACGATTTCGATCCCATCGATATCGGATTCAATGTGAGCTACCTTCTGGACGGCTTGGGATCGCTGTCTTCCGAAGAGGTCGTCCTCGCATTCAACGATCCCAACAGCAGCATGCTGCTGACCTGCGAGAGCGAGCCGGGATTCAAGTATGTCGTGATGCCGATGCGAATTTAGCGGCAACCTCGTCTTCCAGTGGGAAAGGGGTGTAAGCCAACCTTATTCAGACCCTTATCACGGCTCACGCCGCTCCCTCGCTTACGCGCCCTTTGGGCACGCCGTCCCGCTGCGAGAGGGGCAAGCATCCAACTTAGGAACAAAGATGTCAGACAACTACGACGAAGACAGTATCCAGCAACTCGAAGGGCTTGAGGCAGTGCGCAAGCGCCCGGGCATGTACATTGGCGACACATCGGATGGGACCGGGCTGCACCACATGGTGTTCGAGGTGCTCGACAACGCCATCGACGAAGCGCTGGGCGGGTATTGCGACGACATAAAGGTCATCATTCATCCAGACAATTCCATTTCGGTTTCCGACAATGGCCGTGGTATCCCGGTTGGCATCAAGTTCGATGACAAACACGAACCAAAGCGTTCGGCGGCGGAAATCGTTATGACCGTCCTGCACGCCGGTGGCAAGTTCAACCAGAACAGCTACAAGGTATCAGGCGGGCTGCATGGCGTGGGGGTGTCCTGCGTCAATGGCCTGTCCAAATGGCTCAAGCTGGTGGTCAAGCGCGACGGCAAGAAATATTCGATGGAGTTCGAACGCGGCAAGATCACTGAACGCCAAATCGAGAAGCACAACGGGTTTGAAATTTCGCCGATGAAAATCGTCGGCGAAACCAACAATCGCGGCACTGAAGTGCACTTCCTCGCCGACCATGAAATATTCGGCAATATCGAGTTCCACTTCGACATCCTTGCCAAGCGCATACGTGAACTGTCATTCCTCAACAACGGGGTCAAGATAGAACTGCAGGATCACCGCGACGGCAAGAGCGAGAACTTTGCCCATTCCGGGGGAGTGAAGGGCTTTGTGGAATACATGAACCGGTCCAAGAGCGTGCTGCATCCGCGCATCTTCCACTCGGTTGGGGAAAAGGACGCGATGACGGTGGAAGTGGCCATGCAATGGAACGACAGCTATTCCGAGTCGGTCCAGTGCTTCACCAACAACATTCCCCAGCGCGACGGCGGCACCCACCTGACCGGTCTGCGCACCGCCATGACTCGGGTAATCAACAAGTACATCGAGGACAACGAACTGGCGAAGAAGGCCAAGGTGGAAACCACGGGCGACGACATGCGCGAAGGCCTGACCTGCGTATTGTCGGTCAAGGTGCCCGAGCCCAAGTTTTCCTCCCAGACCAAGGACAAGCTGGTGTCATCCGAAGTGCAGCCGGTGGTCCAGGAAGTGGTGGGCCAGAAACTGTCCGATTACCTGCTGGAAAATCCCACCGACGCCAAGATCATCTGCGGCAAGATCATCGATGCCGCGCGTGCGCGCGACGCTGCGCGCAAGGCGCGCGAGATGACCCGGCGCAAGGGGGTGATGGATGGGCTCGGCCTGCCCGGCAAGCTGGCCGACTGCCAGGAAAAGGACCCGGCCCTGTGCGAGCTTTATCTGGTGGAGGGCGACTCCGCAGGCGGTTCCGCCAAGCAGGGCCGCGACCGCAAGTTCCAGGCGATCCTGCCGCTCAAGGGCAAGATCCTCAATGTCGAGCGCGCCCGCTTCGACAAGCTCATTTCCAGTCAGGAGGTCGCCACCCTCATCACTGCGCTGGGCACCAGCATCGGCAAGGACGACTACAACCCGGACAAGCTGCGCTATCACCGCATCATCATCATGACCGACGCGGACGTGGACGGCGCCCACATCCGCACCCTGCTGCTTACCTTTTTCTACCGCCAGATGCCCGAGCTGGTCGAGCGCGGCCACATCTACATCGCGCAGCCGCCCCTGTACAAGGTGAAGTCCGGGCGGCGCGAGCAATACCTCAAGGACGAACACGAGCTGAAAGAGTA
>DASQBT010000210.1:0-2441 GCA_035635075.1 Thiobacillaceae bacterium
TGGGCGATCTTCCTCCTTCTTGGCCTCCTGCTTGGTGGTTTCTACCGAGTGCAGGTCGACAGCTTCATCGATTGCCTGCCACACGTCCGCCAGGGCGGCGAGCTGGGCATATCGGCGCCGGTACGCGGACAATTCCCGCAATACCGTCCGCAGCATGTCCTCCCGCTTCTGCGGGTCCGCCATGATCTGCTCGATTGTTTCATAGCTGTCCGATCCCTTATGGCGGCTTCCGGCCGGGCTCTGCACGCGCCGGGTAGTCTCGAACTTGACCGTTTTTGTGTCGCTGTCGATCCTCACGACCGAGCCGTGCCAGCGCCGGATCAACTGCCCGGCCTGAATCAGCCTGTATTGCTCTCCGCCGACTTCATCATCCCATTCGAAGAAATCGTGGAATGGGGATGACTGATCGCGCGCTGCGTCAAGCAAGGTGCGTGGACCGATCCGGCCTTCATGCTTCTCCAACAGGGCTTCGAAGGCAGCAAGCGTAATATCATGCTGCGTCGGTTTTGCTTTCCGCTTGCTCATTGGGCACCTCCTGTCACCACGGCGAATGTTCCCCAGCCCTGGCCCACTGAATTCTTCGAGAAAGGCCGGCCTTCGCCTATGCCGACTTGCCGGCCTGCCCGGTCGAGCAGGTTCACCACCGATTCCGCCGTAATCATGTCGGCATCAAATTCGACTGTCACATCGGCACCCCAATCACGCCACATCGGCCTGATGCGGATATCCGCCGCCCCGTTGTCGTTTCGCACCAGGGACTCGGTTTTCTCCGGCGGTTCATCTGCGAGCAGGCGGACAAGGGGCGTTCCTTCGTCCTTGTCGAACCCGTCAGGGACAACGAAGACCGACATCTTCGCCTTCGTCATGACGAGCCCGACCGTTCTGCAAGCGTCGATCATCGCGGCGCGGAACGCCGGGCAAGGAATCCCGTTCCAGCCCGCTGTGCTGATATGCTGGGCCTGAATGAAATCGCGGTCATAATCTCGCGGTTCCCGCTCAGACTTCGCCTTCTTTGCCGCTTTGGATGTCGCCATATCGGCCATCATTTTTTCCTTCGCCTTGTGGCTGAACTTGCATTGCACGAATGGAGCCGTGCCCTTTACCCTAAACGTGGCGCGAACAATGTTCGCCGGATGGACAACTGCTATGCCTTCCTCTTTCTTTGCGAATGCCATTTTCAAAAACTCCTGATAGTGACTTCATGGAGGTGCATCGCGCCGTCACAAAATCGGGATGCACCTGCGGACAGAAACGCTGCCCGCGCCGCTTTGTTGCATTTACCAGGCGCGCCTAGCCGCACCTACCCTTCTAGGCAGCCCCGAATTCCGAACCTTCGCCTTTTTCTCCAATTCGACGCGCTTTTGAGCCTGATTCGGCGCATTTTCACGTGAAACAGACTGTTCTGGCGGGCAAAGCCTATCCATTCGCGCCTGCCACCACACGTCGGGCTTCTTGTGCAATTCCAGGTGATGCGCCGCGGCGAGGTTGTAAACCTCCAAGTCAAACTGCTCATTGGGCTCATTCGCAGCCTTGACCCACTCAATGCGCTTGAAGCCCTTGACGTACTTCGTCTTGCGGTATTCAGCCACCATCTGCGCGAAATACTCATCTGGCAAATCGCTGGAATAGTGAACGGCGCCAGGCCCGGACGTAATCAGCATGCGGCTGTGTATCCAATTTTTCGCCGTGTCGGTCCCGATCATCCAAAGCATCGCGCCGTGCTTCTCTACCCGTCCGCGTTTCGTAACGTCGACCATATTGGGCCGCGTGCTGATGATGGGCCGCCCGGGCTTGGACGCGCCCTTGATGGCCAGGATGCGCTGCTCCACGCCGTGCACGGAGCGCCGTTGGCGCCGCCGGCAGAAGTCATAGACCTCCTGCGTTGCATGGCCTCCGGTGTCGATCAGGATGCCTTCAATCACCATCGACTTGCCGCTGGCATGGGGAATGCGCTCTTTCAGCAGGTTATCCAGGGCATCCCAGGTGTCCTGTTCGTGCGGATCGCCAGCCACGACATGCGTATTCACCACCCAGCGCTCCAGCCCCTTGCCCCAGCCCATGATCTTGATCTCCAGACGGTTGCCCTGGGTATCGACCGCGGCCGTCAGGATCACCGCGCCGGCCGGACAAACGCCAAGGCGGTAATCTTCGACCAGGGCCTTGAGTTGATCGGCCTTGATTACCTCGTCCTTATTGCTCCATGTGAGCGCCAGGCGGGTGTTATAGAACACTTGCATGGACTCTGATTCGCCCTTGGCCATGAGCGCCTTGGCCTTCACGTATTGCTTGGCGAGCCCGGCAAACGAAGTCCAGCCGATGGGGGCATAGAACGCTGAAAGCTCGACGCTGACAGTCTCGCCGTCCCCGGGCGCATGGGCGCGCTATTCACCGCCTGGCAGCATCGACGCCTTGTGGTGGTTGCGAATGCCGAATGCGCAAGC
>DASQBT010000211.1:0-5001 GCA_035635075.1 Thiobacillaceae bacterium
GCCGTCGATCGTCGTGACGAACTGCGGCAAGGCATTGAGCCTCGCTTCCGCCTTGCGCCAGTCGTAGCCCGTTCCCCAATAGCGCACCAGCTCCTGGAGTTTTGCGAGCGGTATGCCCTGCGACTGGTCATTGACCGTCTCCCGGTCGGGCCATCGCGTGGCGGCGATGCGCCGGCGGAGATCGACGAGTTGTTCTTCCGGAACGTTGATGTGAAAGGAGCGGATTGTGCCGTCTTCTGTCCGTACCCCAGCTATACTCTGAGGCTGCACACTGCTCTGGGCGGGCTGCTGTCCGAGCACGATAGGGGACGAAGCCAGAGACACCGTTGCCGCAAAGAGCACGACGAGGAATCGTGAGAGCAGACTGAAAGCACCCGTGGTGTGGGCTTTGGTTGTGTACAATTCTTTAACGACTCTCATTGCAATCTCTTTGGCTGGTGAGGACGGGTATGAAATACCCGGGATGGGCATATCGCATATGCAACATGAAGAGAAAGAAAAAGGATAGGACAATCAATCCGGCACTGGCATCGCATCGTTTCATGGAGATCCTCCTTCCCTTGTGATGTGGCGCGTCGCGTCCGCGCGCCCAATGAATTTCGCTCCGTGGCCTTCTATGGGAAGCATCCCGCTCAGAAAAAACAGATTGCCCGTCTGTACCGCTTCCACATAAGTGCCAAACGGCTCAGGCGGCGTCGGGAGCTTGATGCCAAGTTCTTTTAATCGCTGCTCGGCGCTGGCCGGCCGAGAGTCTTTACAGGCTACCATTTGCCACCACCGTCCACGTGCAGCACCTCCCCGCCGCCCGAGGGCAACACGCTCGTCTTCGCTTTTCCACCTTGCATCCCCCCTGCGCCATCACCAGCGGTTGAGGCAACACCAGCGAGACTGCCAACACTACTGCCACGACCCGAACTACCTTGTTCATCGAGATTCTCCTTCGTATGTGCATTGTCTTGCCCACCTTGAGTTCACACCCTAATCAATTCGCAGGCTCTGTTCCATGGCGTAGCACTGGTCCCACACAAACACGTCGAAGGCCGCCAGCTTTGTGGACCACTTGGGGGTAAGCCGATTCACGCATTGCACCACAACGCGATCGATGTAGTTGTCGAAAACTGCCCAGGGGTTGGTTAGGTCCCGCGGGTCAAGGCCCTCGCCGACCTTGGTGGTGCGAAGGGCCTCGCCGGCTGCCGTCTTGAGGTCATTCATGAACTCGCTTTGCAGTTGCACGTCCGCTCGCGTGCCTACCCGGGCGACGTGCCCAGCAACCAGCGTTTCGAATGGGATCTGCATGATTCTTTCAACCTGGTCGAAATAGCCGGCCATGTCCTGGGCTAAGGCTAGCCGTCGCCACGGCATCCAGCCCGGGAAAATGATGTCCACTACCATCAGCGTCTTCTGCGCCGGCGCAAAAATGAAAATGTTTCCGGGCTCATGGCCATTGCCGAAGTAGGAGAGTTCCAGAACCTGGCTGCCGACCTTCAAGGTGTAGCAATCCACGAAGGTCACAGTGGGCAGTGGCCGGTTGGGATCCTTAGCGCGGGCAAGCAGCCTCTTTGTTTCCTCCTGGGCAAGGATGACGGGTTGCCCGCCCAAACCCTTGGTACCGCCGATATGATCGATGTGCGAGTGGCTGTAGATTACGTGCGTGATTGGCTTGTTGGTCACTTCGGCGATTGCGCTCCGGATGTGCTGGGCGAACGGCGGCGGAGCATCAACCACCACCACTCCGTCTTCGTAGACCAGAAACATCGACTGATAGGCGTTGTCGGTGATCATATACAGGCCATCACCAAGCTTCTGGATCCGATACCCCTTTGCAGGATCGACGGCAGGACCTTTGGCGGAATCGGGGACATCCATGTATTTGGCGATTCGTACACCGATCGGAGCAATTGGGGGCATGTCTGGGTACGGTACGCCGGCAGCGCCCGGACCCATGGAGCCCGTTTGTGTATGCGCAGAGTCGATCGTAGCGGCGAACAGAATAGACAACAGTGCCAGGCCCAAAACACCTTTGCGGACGGCTGGCCTGCAGGCTTGCTTGCCAAAAAGACTGATTGCTCGGCTCAGTGTCATCATGATTCTCCTCCCCTCATTGGTGAGTCTCCTTTGGTTCGATCGTTGGCTGTGTATTACCGCAGTGACCTGAACGCCGCGCGCACCTCCGCCGCGAACAGCTCCGGCTGTTCCCAGGCCGCGAAATGGCCGCCTTTGTCGAGCTTGTTGTAGTACATGAGCTTCGGATACGCGCGCTCTGCCCAGCTCCGCGGAACTGTACAGACCTCGTCAGGAAAGGCGCTCACGGCGACGGGTATGGTGACGCTTTTCGGGGCGAAGAAGGCGAACTTGTTTTCCCAATAGAGACGCGCCGAGGATATCGCCGAATTCGTCAACCAGTAGAGCGTGATGTTGTCGAGGACGTCGTCTCGGGTGAGCCCGCCGCGTTGTCCGTCAAAGGTGCGTGCGATGAGCTCGTAACTGCGCGCGTCGTGGTCGAGCAGGAAGGCCGCCAGGCCGATGGGTGAATCCGTGAGTCCGTACAGCGTCTGTGGGCGGTTTGCCATCTCGAGGGCGTAGCCCACGCCTTTCCTGTAGAAGACGGCCAGCTGCTCGTACGCCCGCTTTTCTTCCGCTGAAAGACCATCTGGTGCGGGCTTGCCCGTAAAGGCTGCCGCGTCGATGTCTGGTGGAACCGCGAAAACCCAGTTGAGGTGGATGCCGAGCAATTCCGGAGGTGCCTGCGTACCCATCACATCCGTGACCATCGCACCCCAATCGCCGCCTTGCGCCACAAAGCGCGTATAGCCGAGGTGCTTCATCAGCACGGTCCAGGCGCGGGCGATGCGAATCGGATCCCAACCGGTCGCGGTCGGCTTGCCCGAAAAGCCGTAGCCCGGCAACGACGGAATCACGACGTCGAACGCGTCCGAGGCGCTCGCGCCATGCGCCGTGGGATGGGTCAGGGGACCGACAATCTTCAGCAGCTCGATGACCGAGCCGGGCCAGCCGTGTGTGACGATGAGCGGCAACGCATTCTCATGGTTCGAACGAACGTGAATGAAATGAATGTCCAACCCGTCGATCTCGGTCATGAACTGCGGCAGGGCGTTCAGCTTAGCCTCGCACTTGCGCCAGTCGTATTCGGTCACCCAATAGCGCGCGAGTTCCTGAATCGTCGCGAGCTGCACGCCCTGGGAGGCATCCGCTACCGTTTCCCGGTCGGGCCACTTGGTCGCGTTGATGCGACGGCGCAGATCGGTCAGTTCCGCTTCCGGAACCTTCACCTGAAACGGCCGAATCGCGGTCTTGTCAGCGGCCTGCTCGCTGCCTGGTGGTGTAGCACTGGTTTGGCTCATGGTGTCCTCCTGTTGAGGCGTTTTGGATGTCGAATCGGCCCATGCCTCGCCGATCGTCCCTGGACTGAATGCAACTGCCAGACCCAACATCGAGTTCGCCTTGAGAAAGCGACGGCGCGAGCTGTCGTCTGGTGGTTTCATGGTGTCCTCCCCATGGGCTGGCCGTTACCCCAGTCCTTAGAGGAGATCGGCGTGCCGTCTGCCATCGTGATCATCGTCATCGGTGACCTCCGGTTCGGTCGTCGCGGGGGTCGACCGGATCACGTGAATTTCAAAGCGCAAGAAAAGCGTCTGCCGGTGTGGTGAAGCGGGGTTAGACAGACCCGCCTGCCGCCTCTGCAACAGGGGCATCGAGGGGATCGCGATAGTTATCGACTCCCACGAGCTTGCCGTCATCCGGCAGGTTTGCTAAGGCCGGCGAAACGGCTTGGGCCGGCATCGCCTGGAAAACCGCTGACGGATCGTGGGCGATCAGGAGTGGTTCGGGCCGTTCCATCAGGACCGGTTGAGGCGGCTGAGCTGGGGCGACGGCATCGTCTGACGGCATGCCCTGGGCGGGCGTGGGTGTGCTTTTTCCCCCGGGGTGGGGCGGCAGGTTGGAGGTCATCTCCTGAGCGTGGACCCAGGCGATCAAAGCAGGTATCAGCACCAGGGGACGTGACCGCGAGAACCCAGTGCCCTTGAGGTTTCCACATCGCCATTTCTCCTGACCTGACCTCGAGCGGAAAGCGAGCTACCACCGTGGACAACCCACGGACCGTTCAAACCCACTTCAGGATAAAGTCTCCTAGGAAACAGGCCGGCGCTGGCCTGACCTGGCCGCGCGGGCACGTCCGCGTTCAGAATCCAACCGGGCGGCGCTTACCGCAGGAGCGGCCGGATGGGCGCTTTTGCCAGCCGACCAATCGCACGGGGTCGGCGAAATGATGTAGTTACATTCTATAGTAAACAAATACTAATACCCTGCTGGTTCCCTTCACAAGGCAGGAAATCTTTAGCGGATCTCACCCCGCGCCAGTAAGGCGGAGAGAGCAAAGCCGCTTTCGATTCCATCAAGCCGGCTGGCTGATGGAGAAGAGAAGCGACCCCTTTGAGACTCTCGCTAATCCACAGCAGGCGGCTACCCTTGCCCTCGCCGCCTTGACGGGCTCACCTCGCGCCTTGGGTCGCCCTGTTGGTCCGCTCTCTAGCGTGATCATTCCCTCTTGGCTGAAGATCACATGTAGGAGTTACGCAT
Organism: Thiobacillaceae bacterium; assembly: GCA_035635075.1. Lineage (GTDB taxonomy): Bacteria > Pseudomonadota > Gammaproteobacteria > Burkholderiales > Thiobacillaceae > DASQBT01. Next base: position 4,600 of record DASQBT010000211.1, read on the forward strand.
TGACAACCGGTTGAAATTGTGAATTAAGATTTTCCATACTAGGCATGATGGAATGAATAAACGCCGCTATCACGTCATTAAACAAATCCCGCTGTAACCGGTAGCAATTGCTAATCAGCTCCATAGCGCACAGGCGCTGCAACTGGACATAACCGCAAAGCGCGGAAAAAAAGTGATTCCGTATAGGCACTTGGCCACGCACCTGAAAATGCTCAACATGGCACACCTGCTTAATGGCCCGGTGATATTGCTCAATTTGCCAGTGCTGGTCATGCAACCGGAGGAAAGCTTCCCGGTTAACGGCACCCGATTACCCATAAGTCTCAACTTATTGTAATATCAGGCTTTTAAAGGCGAGAGCTAAATGAGCTGGACAGTGGAAGAATTGGCTGGGTTGGAGTT
>DASQBT010000212.1:0-20661 GCA_035635075.1 Thiobacillaceae bacterium
ATGGTGCTGGGCGGCGGGCCCAACCGCATCGGCCAGGGCATCGAGTTCGATTACTGCTGCGTGCATGCGGCCCAGGCCATGCGCGAGGATGGCTATGAAACCATCATGGTCAACTGCAACCCGGAGACCGTGTCAACCGACTACGATACTTCCGACCGCCTGTACTTCGAGCCGCTAACCTTGGAGGACGTGCTGGAAATCGTGCGCGTGGAAAAGCCAGCTGGGGTAATTGTCCAGTACGGCGGGCAGACGCCGCTGAAGCTGGCGCGCGATCTCGAAAGGAACGGCGTACCCATCATCGGCACCACGCCGGACATGATCGACGCCGCCGAGGATCGCGAGCGCTTTCAGCAAATGCTGCACCGGTTGGGCCTGAAGCAGCCGCCCAACCGCACGGCTCGGGCTCCCGAGCAGGCACTGGCGCTGGCCGCGGAAATCGGCTACCCGCTGGTGGTGCGGCCTTCCTATGTGCTGGGCGGGCGCGCCATGGAAATTGTGCGTGAGGAGGCCGACCTCAAGCGCTACATGACCGAAGCGGTGAAAGTGTCGAATGATTCGCCGGTGCTGCTCGACCGCTTCCTGGATGACGCCATTGAAGTCGACGTTGACGCATTGTCAGACGGCAAGGACGTGCTCATCGGGGGCATCATGCAGCACATTGAGCAAGCCGGCGTTCATTCGGGCGACTCAGCCTGCTCGCTGCCACCCTACAGCCTGTCTGCCGCCATTCAAGATGAACTGCGCAGTCAAACCGTCTCCATGGCCAAAGCGCTGAACGTGGTGGGACTGATGAACGTCCAGTTCGCGATCCAGGGCGAAACCATCTACGTGCTTGAAGTGAATCCGCGCGCTTCACGCACGGTGCCGTTTGTTTCCAAGGCCATAGGTACGCCGCTGGCCAAGGTCGCGGCGCGCTGCATGGCAGGACAAAGCCTCATCAGCCAGAATATGACCCGAGAACGCATTCCGCCGTATTATTCGGTCAAGGAAGCAGTGTTTCCTTTCCGCAAGTTTCCCGGCGTGGACCCGATGCTGGGGCCGGAAATGAAGTCCACCGGCGAAGTCATGGGGGTGGGCAACAGCTTCGCCGAGGCCTTCGTCAAGTCCCAGATCGGTGCCGGCGAAACGCTGCCGGCAAAGGGCAGGGTTTTCATCAGCGTGCGTGCGGCCGACCGTCCGCAGGCCGCAGAACTTGCAAGGAGCTTCCACGATCTCGGACTAAGCGTGCTGGCCACGCGCGGCACCGGCCAGGCGATTGCCGAGGCCGGTACGCCCGTCACGATCGTCAACAAGGTGACGGAAGGCCGTCCCAACATCGTGGATATGATCAAGAACAATGAGGTCGCTCTCATCATCAACGTGGTGGACGACAAACGCGCGGTGAAGGATTCTTATTCGATACGCGCGGAGGCGCTGGTACGGCGCGTCGCTTATTTCACCACTCTGGCCGGGGCCAGGGCGGCGTGTATGGGGCTGGCGCATTCCAGCGAATTGCAGGTGTATCCCTTGCAGGCCTTACACCTGAGAATGCAGTAAGGGGGCGAAGCAGTGCGCAAGGTACCATTAACCATCAATGGCGCGGATAAACTTAAATCCGAGTTGCATAATCTGAAAACCGTGCAGCGGCCGGCGGTAATTCTGGCGATTGCAGAGGCGCGCGCGCACGGCGACCTGTCGGAGAATGCGGAATATGAGGCGGCCAAGGAGCGGCAGGGTTTTATCGAGGGCCGCATCAAGGATATTGAAGGCAAGCTTTCCCATGCCCAGATCATCAATCCCGCCGAGCTGGACGCGGAGGGGCGCATCGTGTTCGGCGCCACGGTGGAACTGGAAGATTTGGATTCGGGCGATTCCGTCACCTACCAGATCGTGGGGGATGACGAGGCGGACATCAAGCTGGGCAAGGTTTCCGTGTCTTCACCGATAGCCCGCGCCCTGATTGGCAAGCACGCAGGCGATATGGCGCACGTGCAGGCACCTGCCGGCCTGCGCCAGTACGAAGTGCTGGACGTCAGGTACGAGTGATGAAGCGCATTACGGATGGCCTGGCTTCGCTCCTGTTGGTGTTCTGGGTGGGCGGTCTGTGGGCCATCGGCTACATTGCCGCGCCCAGCTTGTTTTCCAGCCTGACCGACCGCCAGCTGGCGGGCAACCTCGCCGGCGTACTGTTTAAATGGATCGCGTGGCTGGGCATCGGCGCCGGTGTTTATCTGCTCGTTTATCGCTTGAGCCGGGATGGATTTCAGGCCCTGAAGCTGGGTTTCTTCTGGATCGTGCTGGTGATGCTGTTGCTTACGCTTGGCCAGCATTTTGGCATCCAGCCCATCATGCAGGCGCTCAAGCAGCAGGCCTTGCCCCAGGCGGTCATGCAAAGCGCCTTCCGTGACCGATTCGCCGCCTGGCATGGGGTGTCCAGCATTGTGTATCTGCTCGAAAGCCTGCTGGGCGGCTGGCTGGTATGGCGCCAGGGCCTAGCGCGGTAGTGTGATGCCGGGCTTTTCGGATGGCCGGTAGATGACTAGCATCTTGCCGATGTGCTGCACGGGCGCGGCGGAGAGGGTGGTGCAAATTTCCGTCAGCCAGGCGTGCCGGGTTTCGCGCTGGTCCGATGCGGCCTTGATTTTGATCAGTTCGTGGCTGGACAGGGCAAGGTCGATTTCTTTCAACACCGCCTTGGTCAGACCTTTGTCGCCGATCATCGCCACAGCTTGCGCAGCATGGGCGAGGCCCTTCAGGTATTGGCGCTGCGGCGGGGTAAGCGCGACCATAGTCTATCCGGCTAAAATAGCCGACTATTTTAGCCGATGAAACGATCCAGGACGAGCAAACCCTGGTGGTTGGATCGACACGTGCATGATCCCTATGTGAAGCGGGCCCAGCAGGAGGGTTATCGCTCCCGAGCGGCTTATAAGCTGCTTGGACTGGATGAGAAGGATCAACTGCTCAGGCCGGGGTTGACCGTAGTGGACCTGGGTGCCGCGCCGGGTGGCTGGTGCCAGGTGGCTGCCAAGAAAGTGGGTGCAAAAGGTCGGGTAATCGGCATAGATTTGTTGGACATGGCTCCCGTGCCCGGAGTGGAGTTCATCCGCGGGGATTTTGCTGACGTTGAGGGGCGAGCCTTGGTCGAATCACGCCTGCAGGGGCACAAGGCAGACCTTGTATTGAGCGATATGGCCCCCAACTTATCCGGGGTACAAGGGGTGGACCAGGCGCGGCATTATGTGCTTGCCGAACTCGCGCTGGAATTTGCCGCGCATTGCCTGAAACCCGATGGGGCTTTTGTCGTCAAAGTGTTTCAGGGTTCGGGTTTTGAAGATTATCTGCGCCGGGTGAAAGCGTATTTTCACCGGACGGTTATCCGCAAGCCAGATGCCTCGCGCAACGAAAGCCGGGAAAATTTTCTCGTGGCGCGCGGGCTAGCCAAGTCATCGGCGCCGGCTTAGAATGAGTCTAAGGTGGGCGTTAAGCCCAATTTTAAGGAGTAGCAGTGAACAATCTTGCCAAGAACATCGCCATTTGGGTCATCATCGCGGTGGTGCTGATGACGGTGTTCAACCAGTTGGGTATGCACCAGGCCAGCCAGGCTCAGGTGCCGTATTCCCAATTCATGGAAGAAGTGAAGAGCGGGGAAATCGCCAAGGTCACCATTGAAGGCAATGTAATCAAGGGGCTGCGCACTGATAATCGTCCGTTTACCAGCTATACGCCGAATGACCCCTGGCTGGTGTCCGATCTGCTCAAAAACAACGTTTCGATAGAGGCCAAGCCTGAAGAGCAGCCTTCAATGTTGATGAGCATCTTCATTTCCTGGTTTCCCATGCTGCTGCTGATCGGGGTTTGGGTATTCTTCATGCGTCAGATGCAGGGCGGTGGCCGCGGTGGTGCGTTCTCGTTCGGCAAGAGCCGGGCGCGGATGCTGGACGAAACCAACAACCCGATCACCTTTGCGGATGTGGCGGGATGCGACGAGGCGAAGGAAGAAGTCTCTGAGCTTGTGGACTTTCTCAAGGATCCTTCCAAGTTCCAGAAATTGGGTGGGCGCATTCCACGCGGTGTATTGATGGTGGGCAGCCCGGGGACTGGCAAGACGTTGCTCGCCAGGGCGATCGCGGGGGAAGCCAAGGTCCCGTTTTTTTCGATTTCCGGTTCGGATTTCGTCGAGATGTTTGTCGGTGTCGGCGCGGCCAGGGTGCGGGACATGTTCGAGCAGGCCAAGAAGCATGCACCCTGCATCATATTCATCGATGAAATTGATGCGGTCGGCCGTCAGCGTGGTGCAGGCTTGGGCGGCGGTAACGATGAGCGTGAACAGACGCTGAACCAACTACTGGTGGAAATGGACGGCTTTGAAGGCACCGCAGGCGTGATCGTGATTGCCGCCACCAACCGTCCTGATGTGCTGGATCCGGCCCTGATGCGGCCGGGCCGCTTCGACCGCCAAGTGGTGGTGCCGTTGCCCGATATACGCGGCCGCGAGCAGATCCTCATGGTGCACATGCGCAAGGTACCGATTGCCCCGGACGTGAAAGCCGACATCATTGCGCGCGGAACCCCCGGATTCTCAGGCGCCGATCTGGCCAATCTGGTGAACGAGGCGGCGCTGTTTGCCGCCCGCGGCAACAAGCGCCTGGTGGATATGGAAGATTTTGAGCGCGCCAAGGACAAGATCATCATGGGGGCCGAGCGCAAGTCCATGGTGATGCCTGAAGAGGAACGCCGCAACACCGCCTACCATGAGTCAGGTCACGCGATCGTGGCGCGCAAGCTGGACAAGACCGACCCGGTCCACAAGGTAACAATCATCCCACGGGGCCGAGCGTTGGGTGTGACCATGCAGTTGCCTACGGAGGATCGCTACAGCATGGACAAGGAGCAGCTTATGCAAAATATCGCGGTCCTGTTCGGCGGAAGGGTTGCAGAGGAATTGTTCATGAGCCACATGACCACGGGCGCGTCCAACGATTTCCAGCGCGCGACAGATCTCGCGCGCCGCATGGTGACCGAATGGGGCATGTCCGAAGCGCTGGGCCCCATGGTTTATGGGGAAAACGAGGGCGAGGTTTTCCTCGGCCGATCCATTACCACCCACAAGAACGTCAGCGAATCGACCATGCAAAAGGTGGACGCGGAAATCCGCCGCATCATCGACCAGCAATATGCGCTGGCCAGAAAGATTCTGGAAGAGAACCGAGAAAAGGTTGAGGTGATGGCCAGAGCCCTGCTGGAATGGGAAACCATAGATGCCGATCAGATCAGCGACATCATGGCAGGCCTGTCGCCGCGTTCCCCCAAACCGGCTTCTGTACCGCCCGCCCCATCCGGCGGCGGTGACAAGCCATCTGCGCCGGCGCCCACCACGCAGCCAGCTCAAGAGGCGTAAGAGAGGGCCCCCCGCGGGGCCCTTGTCTTTTGGGCCTTTATCAACCATGTCCATCCTTCAGGCAGGAAGGTATCAGTTGGACTTGTCCCGTCCATTGATCATGGGCGTCGTGAATGTCACGCCGGATTCATTTTCGGATGGCGGTCGCCTAGCGACTTCGGATGCCGCCGTTGCCCATGCGCTCAACTTGTGTGATCTGGGTGCCGATATTGTGGATATTGGTGGCGAGTCCACCCGCCCCGGTGCGCTGTTGGTCGATCAGGAAGAGGAGTGGCGCCGAATATCGCCGGTGCTCAAAGCCCTGGTCGCAGCCGATGTACCCGTATCAGTCGATACCAACAAGCCCGTGATCATGCGGGAGGCGATCGAAGCGGGGGTAGCCATGATCAACGACGTGGGAGGGTTGCGTGCGCCGGGGGCAGCGGACATCGTGGCGCGCGGGGATACTGCGGTCTGTCTGATGCATATGCAGGGCCAGCCTCAAACGATGCAGAAGCAGCCTGTTTATGGTGATGTGGTTGCGGAAGTGAGATCCTTTCTCGCCAGTCGCGTTGATGCCTGCGAGAAGGCCGGAATCAAGCGGGACCGTATCGTAGTGGATCCGGGTTTTGGCTTTGGCAAGACCCTGGACCATAATTTGGCATTATTGCGCCATCTGGACAGATTGGTGGAATTGGGGGTTCCAGTCATGGTCGGAATCTCGCGCAAGACCATGCTTGGCGCCTTGACCGGCCGCCCGGTCGACCAGCGGGAATATGCCGGAGTTGCGGCGAATCTGCTGGCACTTGCCAGGGGTGCCAGCATCGTGCGCGTGCATGATGTCGCGGCGATGCGGGACGCCCTGTCCATTTGGAATGCAGTACAAGGAGAACACTGAACGTGGCACGCAAGTATTTTGGTACCGACGGGGTTCGGGGTCGGGTGGGCAGAGCGCCCATCACACCTGATTTCGTGATGCATCTGGGCTACGCGGCCGGCAAGGTGCTTGCCAGCGACCGTCACGGCTTGGCGGAGGAAGTAAATCCGACTGTGCTGATAGGCAAGGACACCCGCATTTCCGGCTACATGCTGGAAACTGCCCTGCAGGCAGGCCTGATGGCGGCAGGGGTGAATGTGCAGCTTACCGGCCCGCTGCCTACGCCGGCGGTGGCCTACCTGACCCGGGCCCTGCGTTTGCAGGCGGGCGTTGTGATTTCCGCTTCGCACAATCCGTTCGAGGACAACGGCATAAAGTTCTTTTCCGCCAGTGGACAGAAACTGCCTGATAAGACCGAATTGGCGATCGAGGCGTTGCTGGAGCATCCGCTGGATACCGTGCCGGCAAGGCAACTGGGGCGGGCTCGTCGGATCGAGGACGCTGCCGCCCGTTACATAGAATTTTGCAAGAGCACCTTTCCCTTCGACAAGGATCTGCGCGGACTGAAGCTGGTGGTGGATTGCGCGCACGGCGCCACCTACCATGTTGCCCCGCATGTGCTGCACGAACTTGGCGCAGAGGTCATTGCCATCGGCGCCGCACCCAATGGCTTCAACATCAACCAGGAATGCGGCGCAACCTACACCGGCACGCTCACCGCTGCGGTTATGGAATTCCAGGCCGATTTCGGCATTTCCCTCGACGGTGACGGCGACCGCCTGATGATGGCGGATCGGGATGGCCGCATATTCGATGGCGACCAGCTGATTTATGCCATTGCCCGCCACCGCGCCCAGACCAGCTATATGAAAGGCGGCGTGGTGGGCACCCTGATGACCAACCTGGGTATGCAGCATGCACTGGAGCGAATGAAGATTCCGTTTGTGCGCGCCAAGGTGGGGGACCGCTACGTGCTGGAGTTGCTGCAGCAAAAAGGCTGGCAACTGGGCGGAGAAACGTCAGGCCACATCCTTTGTCTGGACAAGCACACGACCGGCGATGGAATAATTTCTGCGCTGCAGGTGCTTCATGCGCTGCGCGACAACAGAGTAAGTCTGGCGGAATATACGCGCGACCTGGTGCTGTATCCCCAGGTGATGATCAACGTGCCCATAGGCAGGCGCATCGACCTCAATGCCACACCGCCGGTGAGGGAGGCGGAGGAGCAGGCGCGGGCGGATATGGGGGATGGCGGCCGCGTGGTGTTGCGTCCATCCGGGACAGAGCCCCTGATCCGGGTGATGGTGGAAAGCGCGTCCGAATCGAAAGCCCGCAAATGGGCTGAACATATTGCCGAGTCGGTGAAGCAGGCGGCCGCCTAGAGGCCTTGGTTGGTAAGTTATGGCCGCGCTGCCCGGGCCTCTTGCCATCCGGCCCTTCCTAGCCAAATTTGCCGGTGATGTAGTCCTCAGTCGCCTTCTGTCTGGGGTTGGTGAAGATGATGTCGGTCTTGCCCACCTCGATCAGTTCGCCTAGATACATATAGGCGGTGTAATCGGAGACCCGGGCCGCCTGTTGCATGTTGTGCGTGACAATGACGATGGTGTAGTCGGACTTCAATTCGTAGACCAGTTCTTCGATCTTGGCGGTGGAAATGGGGTCCAAGGCGGAGGTAGGTTCGTCCAACAGCACGACATCGGGTTTGACCGCTACACTGCGGGCAATGCAGAGGCGCTGCTGCTGGCCGCCGGAGAGGGACAGCCCGCTTTGCCCGAGTATGTTCTTGACTTCCTCCCACAGCGCGGCTTTCTTCAGCGCCCATTCCACGCGGTCGTCCATTTCGGAGCGGGACAGGCGTTCGTAGAGTTTTACGCCGAAGGCAATGTTGTCGTAAATCGACATGGGGAAAGGGGTTGGCTTCTGAAACACCATGCCGATCCGCGCCCGCAGCAGGTTCACGTCCATCCTTTTATCGAGAACATTCTTGCCATCCAGCAGCAACTCTCCCGTGGCGGTTTGACCGGGATAGAGGTCGTACATCCGGTTGAACGTGCGCAACAGGGTGGACTTGCCGCAACCGGAAGGTCCGATGAAGGCCGTAACCTGCTTTTCCGGGATGTCCAGGTTGACATCTTTCAGTGCGCGGAGCTTGCCGTAATAGAAGTTGAAGTTACGAGCGCTGATTTTTGCTGGTTTCAATGTCATGGCAAGTTTGAATCCATTACTGCATGGTCTTTTGGCGGAACAACACCCGGGCAAGAATGTTCAAACCAAGCACTGCAAGGGTAATGAGGAGGGCCCCGGCCCAGGCCAGCTTCTGCCAGTCCTCATAGGGGCTCATGGCAAACTGGAAAATAACGACCGGCAGGTTGGCCAAGGGGGCGTTCATGTTTGTGCTGAAGAACTGGTTGTTCAACGCCGTGAACAACAAGGGCGCCGTTTCGCCGCTGATTCTGGCTACCGCCAGCAGGATGCCGGTGATGACCCCGGCGCGGCACGCGCGCAGGGTCACCTGCAAAACAATTTTCCACTGTGGCGCGCCCAGCGCAGCAGCCGCTTCGCGCAGACTGTTGGGTACCAGGATGAGCATGTTTTCCGTGGTGCGAATGACCACCGGGATCACTATCAGCGACAAGGCGAGCGCGCCAGCCCAGCCGGAAAAGTGTCCGACTTTGGACACATACAAAGCATAGATGAACAGGCCGATCACGATGGATGGGGCAGAGAGCAGGATGTCGTTGATGAATCGGGTGGCGGGAGCCAGCCATCCACGTCTTCCGTATTCGGCCAGGTAAATACCGGCCATGATCCCGACGGGAGTGCCGATCAGGGTACCGAGGGTCGTCACAAGCAGGCTGCCCAGGATGGGATTGAGCAGGCCCCCGCTGGCGCCGGGGGGGGGCGTCATCTGGGTGAAAACGGCCACGCTGATTCCGCCGACTCCGGCCTTGAAAAGGGTGACCAGGATCCACGCCAGCCAGAGCAAGCCAAATGCCATGGCTCCCAGTGACATCGTCAGCGTGAAGCCATTGATCAAACGACGCTTGGCATAGAGCAGGTTCATGTGCCCCTGCCCTCCTTCTTGGCCAGTTGCAGCAGCAGGAGTTTGGACAGGGACAGCACGACGAACGTAATAAAGAACAGTATCAACCCCAATTCGATCAGAGAGGAGGTATACAAGTCGCCGACCGCCTCGGTGAACTCGTTGGCCAAGGCGGACGCGATGGTGTTGCCCGGCATCAGCAGGGACTTGTTAAGTTCATGGGCATTGCCGATCACAAAGGTGACGGCCATGGTTTCACCTAGGGCGCGCCCCAGGCCCAGCATGATGCCGCCGATCACGCCCACCCGCGTGTAGGGAAGCACCACGTGGCGCACGACCTCCCAGGTCGTCGCCCCGACACCGTAGGCGGATTCCTTCAATATGGGTGGAACAATGTCGAACACGTCGCGCATCACGGAAGCGATGAAGGGGATCACCATGATCGCCAGAATGAGGCCGGCGGTGAGCATGCCGATGCCCAGGGGCGGACCTTGAAGGAAAGGCCCCAATCCGGGCAAGGTCCCCAAATGGTCGTTGATCCAGGGCTCGCCGTGGTCGGCGAACCAGGGCGCGAAAATGAACAGTCCCCACATGCCGTAAATGATGCTCGGGATGCCGGCCAGCAATTCCACCGCGACGCCCAGCGGGCGCTTGAGCCAGCGCGGCGACAGTTCCGTGAGGTAGAGTGCGATGCCGAAACTGACGGGTATGCCGATCAGCAGCGCGATGAAGGAGGTGACCAGGGTGCCGACGATAGGCACAAAAGCGCCGAATTCTTCAGTTACCGGATTCCACTCGGAGGAAAAAAGGAATTTCAGGCCGAAGTGCCTGATGCTGGGCAGGCTGCCTATGACCAAGGAAACGATGATGGCGGCAAGCAGTGCCAGCACCAGAAACGCGAACCCCCGTGTCGCATTGCGGAACAGGACGTCATAGAGCTGCTGCCGTTTGGGGTCGACAGGCGAGATTTTGTCTGCCATGGCGGCATATTCATCCGGGAGACTGGTGGAAAGCTCCATGTCTGACAAAAGCTCTTTTCAGCAGCCTTCCGGCCGCGCATGCGCGGCCGGAAACGTGATTATACTAAATGAGGAAGAATTACTTCCAGACGTGGTTGGCCGAAGGGCCCATGATGTTCTTGTTCCAGCTGGTTTTGATCAACTTGACGACACTGTCAGGCATGGGGATGTAGTCGAGATCCGCGGCCATCTTGTCGCCGCTCTCATAGGCCCATTTGAAGAACTTCAGCACGTCCTGGGCCTTGTTTGGATCCCGCTGGAACTTGTGCATCAGGATGAAGGTGGCGCCGGTGATCGGCCAGCTGTCCTTGCCGGGTTCGTTGGTCAGGATTTCGTAGAAGCCCTTGTCCATGTCCCACTTGGCATTGGCGGCTGCCGCCTTGAAGCTGGCTTCTGTGGGGGAAATGAAGTTGCCTTCGCGATTTTCCAGCATGGCATGCGGCATTCTGTTCTGCAGCGCATAGGCATATTCCACATAGCCGATGCTGCCCTTGATGCGCTGAACATATTGCGCCACGCCCTCGTTGCCCTTGCCGCCCACGCCGGTTGGCCACTGAACGGAGGTGTTCTCACCTACCTTGCTTTTCCACTCAGGGCTGACCTTGGACAGGTAGTTGGTGAAAATGAAGGTGGTGCCGGAACCATCGGAACGATGCACGACGGATATGGTTTGATCGGGTAGGGGCACGCCAGGGTTCAATGCTGCGAGGGCAGGGTCATTCCACTTCTTGATCTTGTCCAGGAAAATATCGGCCAGTATCTTGGGGGTCAGCTTGATTTGGCCGGCCCCGATACCGGGGAGATTGTAGACGGGAACTACGCCCCCCATCACGGTGGGGAACTGTGTCAAACCGGCTTCCTTCAAATCCTCGGGCTTGAGCGGCATGTCGGACGCGCCGAAGTCAACGGTGCGGGCCTTGATTTGCTTGATCCCGCCGCCGGAACCGATGGATTGATAGTTGAGACCAATGCCGGTCTGCTTCTTGTAGGCGTCTGCCCATTTGGCGTAGATTGGGTAGGGGAAGGTGGCGCCGGCGCCGGTAATGTCGCCGGCATGGACTAAGGGGGCGGCGGCTAGAGCCAAACCGGATGCCGCAGCGAGGATCACGCGCTTGATATTCATGGAAATTCTCCTTTAGGTTGTCCATACAGACCAAGGGCATGCTACCGGCCCGATATTACATAAATATGACAATCGCTTTACAGCAAGTCGCTGGCTCGCTTGTTGACCCGCGCCGGCCGGGGCCTTAGAATTCAAGGCTTTTGTGCTGTGGGGGTTGTCATGAGGCGAAAACTGGTTGCCGGCAACTGGAAAATGCACGGTAGCCTTGTGGCTAACGCTGCCCTGTTGACCGGGATTAGGGCAGGCCTTGGCAATGTATCCGGCGCGGATTTCGCCGTCTGCGCTCCGTATCCCTATCTGGCTCAACTTCAGGCTGCGCTGTCAAACAGCAATATTGCCTGGGGCGCACAAAATATGTCGGAGCATTTGAAGGGCGCGTACACGGGTGAAGTTGCAGCCAGCATGCTCCTGGACTTCGGTTGTGCCTATGTCATTCTGGGGCACTCCGAGCGGCGTGCGCTGTATGGAGAAACCGACGAGATGGTGGCCAGGAAATTCCTTGCTGCCCAGGCTGCGGGCCTGACGCCTATCTTGTGTGTTGGTGAAACGCTGGCCGAGCGGGAAAGCAATGTGACGGAACAGGTGGTGGCTCGCCAACTGAATGCGGTAACGAACGCAGCTGGCGTGGCTGGGCTGGCAAAGGCCGTGGTGGCATATGAGCCGGTATGGGCGATCGGCACCGGCAAGACCGCCACACCGGAACAGGCGCAGGCAGTTCATGCGTTTATCCGGGGCAATATTGCCAGCCTGGACAACAGTGTGGCTGAAGGACTGGTAATCCAGTACGGCGGTAGCGTTAAGGCTGCCAATGCGGCAGAATTGTTCGCCCAGCCGGATATCGATGGTGGGTTGATTGGTGGTGCGTCGCTAATGGTGGATGAGTTTGTCGCCATCTGCAAAGCAGCAATTTGAGGCTCAGGCCGGGTAAGCTATGGAAACACTTGTTTGGATCGTTCATTTGTTGGTGGCCGCGGCGCTGATCGGTTTGGTGCTGCTACAGCATGGCAAGGGCGCGGATATGGGTGCGGCGTTTGGTAGCGGCGCATCGGGGAGTCTGTTTGGCGCAAGCGGGTCGGCCAATTTCCTGTCCAGGGCGACCGCAGTGTTGGCAACGGTTTTCTTCTTTACCAGCATGGGACTGACCTACTTTTCTCTGCAAAACACCAAGCCCACTGATGTGATGCAGAGGCGCGTCGCGCCGCCCGCCCAGAAAGCGCCTGCTCCAGCAGTAGCACCCCTTCAGGCGCCGACAGGCAACACGGCCAATCCGGACTCAAAGGCCGGGGAAATTCCCAAATAACCAAGGAGTTCAATTGGGTGTTGTTGCACCCCATCATTGCCCACGTGGTGGAATTGGTAGACACGCTATCTTGAGGGGGTAGTGGCGAAAGCTGTGCGAGTTCGAGTCTCGCCGTGGGCACCATTCAAATTAGTGATACGATCATTAGCCCGCGCTATCATGTAAGCTATTGAATTACAAATGAAATCATGGTTGAGTTTAGCTTGACAGTGCAGACATGCGCCAACTAAACTGACGCGAATTTACGCCTCCCGCAGGCGCTGAAAACTAGGAAGCGAGGAGTGCATGCTGGAAAACTATTTCCCCATACTGCTGTTTATCCTGGTGGGGCTGGCGTTTGGTGTCGTGCCTATTGTGGCGGGGTGGCTGCTGGGGCCCAACCGGCCGGATAGTCAAAAACTCTCCCCCTACGAATGCGGTTTTGAAGCGTTCGAAGACGCGCGCATGAAGTTCGACGTACGTTATTACCTTATTGCCATTCTGTTTATTCTGTTCGATCTGGAAATCGCGTTCTTGTTTCCCTGGGCGGTTGTGCTTAAGGAGATCGGTTTGTTCGGTTTTGTCGCCATGGCGATTTTCCTCGGCATTCTGGTGATAGGCTTCATCTACGAATGGATGAAAGGGGCATTGGAGTGGGAGTAAGGCTTTGGAGGCGCAGGGCAAGGGGCCCCGTGTGCAGACCCCGGCGAAAAAAGTGCCCAGAATATCTTGGCGGCAGCGGCGTCGTGGATGCCAGAGGAACGGGTGCTATGACATGGGCATAGAAGGCGTCTTCGAGCAGGGGTTCATGACCACCAAAGCCGATCAGTTGATCAACTACATGCGCACCGGCTCCATGTGGCCCATGACCTTTGGCCTCGCCTGCTGCGCGATTGAAATGATGCAGGCCGGCGCTTCGCGTTATGACCTGGATCGCTTCGGCATCGTGTTTCGTCCCAGTCCGCGCCAGTCTGATTTGATGATCGTGGCGGGCACCCTATGCAACAAGATGGCTCCGGCACTGCGCAAGGTATACGATCAAATGCCCGAGCCGCGCTGGGTCGTCTCCATGGGCTCCTGCGCCAACGGGGGCGGATACTACCACTATTCATATTCCGTGGTGCGGGGGTGCGACAGGATCGTACCGGTGGATATTTACGTGCCGGGCTGTCCGCCGACTGCGGAGGCTTTGATATTCGGCCTGATCCAACTGCAGAACAAGATCAAACGCACCAACACCATAGCCCGTTAACCCCACCCGAGATGAGCGAAGAACTTAAGCGGCTCTCTATTTGCCTGCGCGAACAGTTGGGCGGTGCCTTGGCCTCCGAGGTGATGGCGCAGGGCGAGCTGACCATCATCCTCAACGCCGACCAGGTGCCGCAGGCCATGCAAGTGCTGCGCGATCATCCTGATCTTCGATTTGCGCAGCTCATCGACGTGTGTGGTGTGGATTACCGCGACCATGGCGATGGCACGTGGGAGGGCCTGCGCTTTGCAGCGGTGTATCACCTGCTTTCGGTGGAGCACAATTGGCGTTTGCGGGTGCGGGTGTTTTGCCCGGACGATGAGCTGCCGAAGCTGGCGTCGGTGATCGACGTCTGGCCGTCAGCGAATTGGCAGGAGCGCGAGGCTTTCGATCTCTTTGGCATCGTGTTTGAGGGGCACCCCGATCTGCGCCGCATTCTTACCGACTATGGATTTATCGGTCATCCCTTCCGCAAGGATTTCCCGCTCTCGGGCTATGTAGAGATGCGCTACGATCCGGAGCAGCAGCGCGTCATTTATCAGCCGGTGACCATCGAGCCGCGCGAAGTCACTCCGCGCATCGTTCGCGTCGAACACTACGGAGACGTCGAGTAGGCATGGCCGAGATACGTAACTACACGATGAATTTTGGCCCGCAGCACCCGGCTGCGCATGGCGTGCTGCGCTTGGTGCTGGAGATGGACGGTGAGGTTATCGAACGCGCCGACCCGCATGTCGGACTGCTGCATCGGGGCACCGAGAAGCTGGCTGAACACAAGACCTACCTCCAGTCGGTGCCGTACATGGACCGTCTGGACTATATGTCGATGACCATGAACGAGCACGCCTACGTGATGGCCATTGAAAAAATCCTGGGCATCGAGGTTCCCATTCGCGCCCAGTATATTCGTGTGATGTTTGATGAGATCACCCGCATACTGAATCACCTTCTGTGGCTGGGCACTCACGGCCTGGACATCGGTGCCATGACGGTCTTCATCTATGCGTTCCGGGAACGCGAAGATCTTTTGGATGTATACGAGGCGGTTTCCGGGGCCCGCATGCACGCCGCTTATCTGCGGCCGGGCGGGGTCTACCGTGATCTGCCGGACACAATGCCCCAGTACCGCGCTTCCGCAATCCACGACGAAAAGGCGGTCGGCGCTCTGAATAAGAATCGCGAGGGTTCGGTGCTGGATTTTATCGAGGACTTTACCCGTCGCTTTCCCGCCTGTGTCGACGAATACGAGAATCTTCTGACCGACAACCGGATCTGGAAGCAGCGTACGGTCGGAATAGGCGTGGTGTCTCCCGAGCGTGCTCTGGCCCTCGGTTTTACCGGCCCCATGCTGCGCGGTTCCGGCATCGAGTGGGACCTGCGCAAGAAGCAGCCCTACGAAGTCTATGACGTAATGGACTTTGACATCCCGGTAGGCGTGCATGGTGACTGCTACGATCGATACTTGGTCCGCGTGGAAGAGATGCGGCAGTCCAACCGCATCATCAAGCAATGCGTGGACTGGCTGAGGAAAAATCCGGGGCCGGTAATCACGGACAATCACAAGGTAGCGCCGCCCGACAGGCTTTCCATGAAGACCAACATGGAAGAGCTGATTCACCATTTCAAGCTGTTTACCGAAGGCATGCATGTGCCGGAAGGCGAGGCCTACGCCGCAATCGAACACGCCAAAGGCGAATTCGGCGTCTACCTCGTTTCCGACGGGGCCAACAAGCCTTATCGGCTGCACCTCAGGGCGCCGAGCTTCGTGCACCTGTCGGCCATGGACGAAATGGTGCGTGGGCACATGCTTGCTGACGTCGTGGCGGTGATCGGTACGATCGACGTCGTTTTCGGGGACGTGGATCGATGAAGCTGTCCGCCGATTCTCTCGCGCAAATAGACCGAG
The DNA here is from genome assembly GCA_035635075.1 of Thiobacillaceae bacterium. Classification (GTDB taxonomy): domain Bacteria; phylum Pseudomonadota; class Gammaproteobacteria; order Burkholderiales; family Thiobacillaceae; genus DASQBT01. The sequence continues at coordinate 15,856 of DASQBT010000212.1, forward strand.
AAATTGCCAAGTATCCTCCCGAGCAGAAACAATCGGCGGTGATGTCGGCCCTGCGCATCGCGCAGCTGGAAAAAGGCTGGCTGGCAAACGAAACCATCGAATTTGTCGCGCAGTATTTGGGTATGCCAAGTATTGCGGCTTACGAAGTCGCTACCTTCTATAACATGTTCAATTTAACGCCGGTCGGCAAATACAAGATCACGCTTTGCACGAATCTGTCGTGCACCTTGATGGGGGCGTTGGATATAGGCAGGCATCTGGAAAATCGTCTCGGAGTGGGTTTTGGGCAGACTACTGAAGACGGCCGCTTTACACTGCGGGAGGGCGAGTGCATGGGGGCGTGCGGTGACGCGCCGCTGTGCCTGATCAACAACCATCGCATGGAAAGCTTCCTCACTGCCGAGAAAGTGGACGCATTGCTGGATGAGTTGAAATAACGCGATGATTATTCAAGGCGGCCCCGTTATTTTCAACATGCTCCATTTGCCGGATCCGTGGAAACTTTCAAGCTATGAAAGCGCAGGCGGCTATTCGGCGCTGAAGAAGATTCTAGCGGAGAAGATTCCTGCCGAGCAGATCATCGCCGAGGTCAAGACCTCGGCTCTGCGCGGACGGGGCGGCGCGGGCTTCCCGACCGGGCTCAAATGGAGTTTCATGCCGCGCCAGTTTCCGGGCGACAAATACATCGTATGCAATTCCGATGAAGGCGAACCCGGCACCTTCAAGGACCGGGACATTATGATGCTCAACCCGCATGCCCTGATAGAGGGGATGATCATCGCCGGTTATACGCTCGGGGCGACCGCCGGATACAACTACATCCACGGCGAGATCTTCGAGGCTTACGAAAAGATGGAGCGCGCGGTCGAAGAGGCGCGCGCCGCAGGCTATCTCGGCAGGAACATTGCGGGCTCGGGGCTAGACTTCGATCTTTATAATCATCACGGCTATGGCGCGTACATTTGCGGCGAGGAGACTGCGCTGCTCGAGTCGCTCGAAGGCAAGAAAGGCCAACCTCGCTTCAAGCCACCCTTCCCGGCCAGCTTCGGCCTGTATGGCAAGCCTACCACGATCAACAACACGGAAACTCTGGCCAGCATCCCCTACATCATGCGCGAAGGTGGGCAGAAATTCCTCGATCTGGGGAAGCCGAACAATGGCGGCACCAAGCTGTTTTCCGTTTCCGGGCATGTAAGCAAGCCGGGGAATTTTGAGGTGCCCATGGGCACCCCCTTTTCAATTCTGCTCGATATGGCAGGCGGGGTACGCGCCGGCCGACCGCTGAAAGCGGTGATTCCCGGCGGGTCGTCGGCGCCTGTCTTGCCGGCGGAGATCATGATGGGCTGCACCATGGATTTTGATTCCCTCGCCAAGGCCGGCTCCATGCTCGGTTCCGGCGCGGTCATTGTGATGGACGATACGGTCTGCATGGTCCGCGCTCTGGAGCGCCTATCCTATTTCTACCAGCACGAATCGTGCGGCCAGTGCACACCCTGCCGAGAAGGCACCGGCTGGCTATACCGGGTGGTCCATCGCATTGAACATGGCCAGGGCCGGCCTGAAGATCTGGATTTGCTGGATAATGTCGCGGCCAATATCGCCGGGCGGACCATTTGCGCACTTGGGGACGCGGCGGCCATGCCGGTGCAGGGCATGTTGAAGCACTTCCGTCAGGAGTTCGTGCATCACATCGAACACAAGCAGTGCCTGGTGCAGGCATAGGGGCGATAGTGAATATCGAAATCGACGGCAAGGCAGTTGAGGTCGAATCCGGCTTCACCATCATGGATGCGGCCAACAAGGCGGGCGTCTATATTCCACATTTCTGCTACCACAAGAAACTGTCGATCGCGGCCAACTGCCGCATGTGCTTGGTTCAGGTCGACAAGTCGCCTAAGCCGCTGCCAGCCTGCGCCACGCCAGTGACTGACGGCATGAAGGTGATGACTCGGTCTTCCTACGCGATCGAGGCGCAAAAGGGGGTGATGGAATTCCTCCTCATCAACCATCCGCTGGATTGCCCAATCTGCGATCAGGGAGGGGAATGCTCACTGCAGGACTTGGCAGTAGGGTACGGCGCCAGCAATTCCCGCTATCAGGAAGTGAAACGGGTGGTGACGGAAAAGGATCTGGGGCCGCTGGTGGCCACGGACATGACACGCTGCATCAACTGCACGCGATGTGTGCGCTTTGGCCAGGAAATCGCTGGCATCATGGAAATGGGACAGGCCTTCCGCGGCGAGCACGCGGAAATCATGCCGTTCATCAATCAGACCATAAATTCCGAGCTTTCCGGCAACATCATTGACTTGTGCCCGGTGGGCGCGCTTACCTCCAAACCGTTTCGCTACTCGGCGCGCACGTGGGAGCTGTCGCGGCGTAAATCGGTCAGCCCGCACGACGGCCTGGGGTCCAATCTGCAGATTCAGATCAAGAACGACCGGGTGATGCGGGTCTTGCCCCTGGAAAACGAAAGCCTGAACGAGTGCTGGTTGTCGGATCGCGACCGCTTTTCCTACGAGGGTCTCAATGTCGAGGAGCGGTTGTCCCGCCCCATGATCAAGAAGAACGGGCAGTGGGTGGAAGCAGAGTGGTCGGTGGCCTTAGAACATGTGGCCCATGTGCTCAAATCCATAGCCCACCAGCACGGCGCCGAGCAAATTGGCGCCTTGGCCACTGCCTATCAAACGGTGGAGGAACTCTATTTGCTGCAAAAGCTGGTGCGCGGGCTGGGCAGCGGCAACGTGGACCACCGCCTGCGCCAGTCTGACTTTGCTCTGGACGCGAAAGCGCAGGGCGTGTTTTGGTTGGGTATGAAGATTGAGGAACTATCCGATCTCAAGCGGATACTGGTGGTCGGCTCCAACTTGCGGAAGGAACATCCCCTCATCGCCCTTCGGCTGCGGCAGACCGTCAAGAAGAACCGCGCAGACCTGAATCTCATCAGCCCGGTGGACGAGGATTTGTACTGTGCAGTCGCCAACAAGGCGATCGTGGCACCGGAACGGATGGCGCACCTTCTGGCCCAGGTCCTCAAGGCGCTGACCGTAATCAAAGGCGCGGCCGCGCCGCTCAAGCTGGGCAAAGTCACGGTTTCTGCGAGCGCCCGCGCCATCGCGCAGAGCCTGAATGCCGGTGGCCCCCAGGCCGTGCTGCTGGGCAATTTGGCCCAGCATCATCCGGCCTATGGCCAGATTCATTATCTGGCCGAGACGCTGGCAGAATTCATCGGCGCGTCCTTCGGCGTACTGGGTGAGGCCGGCAATAGTGTGGGCGCGCTGGTGGCCGGCGCCGTACCTGCCCATGGCCCGCTGGGCAAGGCTTCGCTAGCCGGGCTGAATGCACGCGCCATGCTGGAGCAGCCGCGCAAAGCCTATGTGCTGCTGGGAGCTGAACCGGAGCTGGACTGCAATGACGGCGCCTTGGCCATGCGGGCCTTAGCGGCGGCGGAGTTTACTGTAGCGCTGTCCGCCTACAAGCACAAAGCCCTGGATTACGCCGACGTGATGTTGCCGATCGCACCCTTTACCGAGACTACGGGGACCTTCATCAACATGGAAGGACGGGTCCAGCGTATCCACGGCGTGGTCAAGCCAAGAGATGGGGCACGCCCGGCCTGGAAGGTTTTTCGGGTATTGGGCAATTTGCTAAGGCTGGAGGGCTTCGATCAGGATACGGCAGACGCCGTAGCTCGGGATGCGCTGGGCGATGATGCCCAAGCGGCAGTCAACAGCCTGCTGAACAATTCAGTTTCCCCCATTGCGCTTGATTTTGCCGCGGCCGATGCCAAGTTGCATCGCATAGGCGAAGTGCCCCTGTACCAGTCCGATGCCATCGTGCGTCGCGCACCCTCGCTGCAGCATACCCACGATGCGGCGTTGCCGGCTGCCCATATGGCGGGCGGACTGATCTCGCGCCTGGGTCTGGAACCCGGCGGCATGGCAGCCGTCCATCAGGGTCACGAAGTCATCACCCTGAAGGTTGCGCAGGATGACCGTTTGCCGGACAACTGTGTGCGCATTGCGGCGGGGCACCCGGTGACCGCAGAACTGGGCCCGATGTTCGGTGAAATCAGCGTGGAGCGTGCCTGACATGGAATGGAGCATGCTGCTGACCGCCATCTGGACGCTGATCAAGATCCTTATCATCGTGGTGCCGCTGATGCTTTGCGTAGCGTATCTGACCTATGCGGAAAGAAAAGTCATCGGTTTCATGCAGGTGCGACTGGGCCCCAACCGGGTCGGCTATCAGGGGCTGTTGCAACCCATCGCGGATGCGGTAAAGCTGCTGTTCAAGGAAATCATCATCCCCAGCGGCGCTGACAAGTCACTCTTTCTGCTTGCGCCCATCCTGATCATCGCGCCGGCGCTTGCTGCCTGGGCCGTGATCCCCTTTACCGACGCCTTGGTGCTGTCCAACATCAACGCCGGCTTGCTCTATATCATGGCCATCACTTCCATGGGGGTGTACGGCGTGATCGTGGCCGGCTGGGCTTCCAACTCCAAATATGCGTTTCTGGGCGCGATGCGTTCCGCTGCGCAGATGGTGTCCTACGAGATCGCCATGGGCTTTGCCTTGGTCGGCGTGCTGATGGCGGCACAGAGCCTGAACTTGACGGACATCGTGCGCGGACAGGTGGGTGGAATTCAGCAGTGGTATGTCTGGCCGCTGCTGCCGCTGTTCCTTGTCTATCTCATTGCCGGCGTGGCCGAAACCAATCGGGCGCCGTTCGACGTGGTGGAAGGGGAGGCCGAGATCGTGGCCGGTCACATGATCGAATATTCGGGCATGGCGTTCGCGCTGTTC
>DASQBT010000213.1:0-3747 GCA_035635075.1 Thiobacillaceae bacterium
CGGATTGATATCGCGTATGCGCTCTGCCATCAGCTCGATCTTGGATTGGCCCACCGTTGGGAGCAAAGCGGGGAGCTGGCGGTTGATATTGGAGACCGCCACGACATCATGGTCAATCAGCGTAAGCTGTCCGATCCCGGCCCGTGCCAAAGCTTCGACACAGTATGAGCCCACACCGCCAAGCCCTGCGACCAGCACATGCGCGCTGCGAAGCGTGGCCATCTCGGCATCCGTGAGCAGGATGCCGGTGCGTTCAAACTGGGGCGGCACATTCATCTGTTGTTGCCATTATGCGCATGAGCGTCGTGATCTTCATGGCGTCTGCACGCCCCCAAAAGCGTTATTTTATCCAAGCAGGAAGGGCTAGAATTACTGGCATGACCAAATGGCTTTTGACCCTGCTACTCGGATTGTTTCTGCTCGGCCTCCTGACGCCTTTACTCAAGCGCGCGGGAATTGGCCGCCTGCCGGGCGACATTCGTTTCAGGCACAGGGGACATGCATATTATTTTCCCTTCACCAGCAGCGTGCTGCTGTCGATTTTCCTGAGCATCCTGTTGAGCCTATTCAAATGAACAAGGCTTTTGTCAAGGAATCGGAGGCCGCTGACGACGAGGATGAAGACAGCGGCCAACCTGCCCTGCCCGCCGGAGGCAAGAATTACATGACTCCCGCCGGCTACGCGCGCATTAAGGCGGAATTCGACCAGTTGTGGAAAGATGAACGGCCCAGGCTGGTGGATACGATCGCCTGGGCCGCCAGCAACGGCGACCGTTCGGAAAATGGCGATTACATTTACGGCAAGAAGCGCCTGCGGGAGATCGACCGGCGTATCCGCTACCTGTCCAAACGCCTGGACAACGCCGAAGTGGTGGACCCAGCCAAACGCGAAGAGACCGACCAGGTATTCTTCGGCGCCACCGTAACCGTAGGCACCGCCGGTGCGGAGGAAACCTATGCCATTGTTGGGATTGACGAGGCCGACCCCGGCAAGAATCGCATCTCTTGGGTCGCCCCCCTGGCACGGGCGCTGCTGCGAGCGCGCGAGGGCGATATCGTCACCCTGGAAACCCCCGGCGGGAAAAAGGAAGTGGAAATTCTGGATGTGCGCTATCTAGCGCTGGAGTAGGGAGCGCATCTGACCCAAGATCACACTCACTCGATGCCGCTCTGCCACGGCGGCATAAACGCGGTCCCACATCGAACGGCACCATGGCGATGCCCTTCAATAATTCAAGTTGCACGCGGAACATGTCACCCGCAGGAGCGCTTTTCTTTAGGCCTCAGATACGCCTGAACAGCAGATCCCAGACGCCGTGCCCAAGTCGCAGGCCCCTGTGCTCAAACTTGGTGAGCGGGCGCCACGCCGGCCGCGAGGCATAACCCTTTGCGCTGTTGGCCAGAAGCGGTTCGGCGGAGAAAACCTGCAGCATTTGAATGGCATAGTCTTCCCAGTCGGTGGCGCAGTGAAGCCAGCCGCCTGATGCAAGTTTCTGTGCGAGCAGGTGAACCAAGTCGGGCTGAATCAGCCGCCGTTTGTGGTGGCGTTTCTTCGGCCAGGGATCGGGAAAATACACATGCACTCCGGCCAATGTGCGGTCCGCAATCATGTGTTCGAGCACTTCCACTGCGTCATGCTGGATGATGCGGATATTGCTCAGTTCACCTTCGCCGATGTGCTTGAGCAAACTCCCCACCCCGGGCGTGTGCACTTCCACCCCCAGGTAATCATTTTCCGGATGGGCGGCCGCGATTTCCGCGGTCGTCTGCCCCATGCCGAAGCCGATTTCCAGAATCCGCGGCGCAACACGGCCGAAAACTTGGTCAAAGTCGATCAATGCGGGGGAATAGGGCAGGACATAATGCGGCCCCAACTCTGCCAGTGCCTTTTGCTGGCCGCTGCCCATGCGTCCCTGACGCAGAACGAAACTGCGCACCGCGCGCCGCGAAAAGCGCGCCTCACCCGCGCCGGTCACGAGCCGATCAGACCACTCGTTGGGGATGACGGGCTGGCAGTGTAGATCTTCTTCGACACGCGTCCAGCCAGATAGGCCTTGCGCCCGGCCTCCACCGCCTGCTTCATGGCCTCGGCCATCAGCACCGGGTCTTGCGCCCCGGCAATGGCAGTGTTCATCAACACTGCATCGCAGCCCAGTTCCATGGCAATCGCAGCATCGGAGGCCGTGCCCACCCCCGCATCGACAACCACCGGCACCTTCAGCCTGTCGATAATGATTTGCAGATTCCAGGGATTGAGTATGCCCATGCCCGAGCCGATCAAAGACGCGAGCGGCATCACCGCCACGCAGCCGAGGTCCTCAAGCTGCTTGGCGATAATCGGATCGTCTGAAGTGTAGACCATCACCTGAAAGTCATCCTTGACCAGGATTTCCGCCGCCTTCAGGGTCTCAACGACGTTGGGATAAAGGCTCTGCGGATCGCCCAGCACTTCGAGCTTGACCAGGCTGTGGCCGTCCAGCAGCTCGCGCGCCAGCCGCAACGTGCGAACCGCGTCGTCTGCGCTGTAACAGCCCGCCGTGTTGGGCAGATAGGTGTAGCGGGACATCGGCAGTGCGTCCAGAAGGCTGGGCTGGCGCGGGTCCTGGCCAATATTGGTGCGACGAATCGCAACCGTAACGATCTCAGCGCCTGATGCCTCCACCGCCCTGCGGGTTTCATCAAAGTCCTTGTATTTACCGGTGCCCACCAGCAGCCGGGAACCATAGGTCCTACCCGCGATCTGCAAGCCATCCATCATTCGTTCATCCACCAAGCACTAACACCTAACCGCCACCCACAGCCACCACGATTTCCAGTCGATCCCCGTCCAGCAGGACGGTATTGCCATAAGTGCTGCGTGGCACGATTTCGCCATTGCGCTCGATCGCCACCCGCTTGCCGGCAAAGCCCAGCGTCTGCACCAAATCGGATACATTGAGCGGCGTCGAGAAATCACGCGGCTCACCGTTGATAAGGAGGTTGATCGACTTCATCTGGACTGGGAATTCAAGTAAGATGCGAAGCCTTGGCAGGCCTCGCAAAGAGGCTATTAGTTTACCACGCGGGCATAGTTCAATGGTAGAACGAGGGCATGCCAAGCAGTCGCGGGCGTCGTATAACGGCATTACCCTAGCTTCCCAAGCTAGAGACGAGGGTTCGACTCCCTTCGCCCGCTCCAATTGATAATGGCCCCCGTGTTACTTGAACGAGGGCCGTGCTCATCCGTCTGCGTTCGGCCAGGAACTGACGCTGGCGGAAGCAGCAAACCGCGCTGGTGTTAGACTGGTTTATTCCTGTAAACGGCCACTCAGTTGACCGACGCGCGCTATCGTCGCTCCCGCAAGAAGAAAGGAATGCTCTGCCTCCAATACCTGAATCTGTCAGCCGGCTATGGTGCCACCGGGGGTCAAATGATCGATAGCCTTGGGCAAGACTTCAGCCAGCTTGGCGGCTAATACATCCGGAGCAATGCCCATTTTTTCGGCCATCTCCTTTACCGTATCTGCGCCCAACGCCTGATGAACTTGGTCGGGCGAGATGGGCTTGTTTTCGCCGGTGCTCACCCACGAGCGCACGGTATCGCCCAGCCCCTGTTTCTGAAACTGCGACACGATTCCGGAAATGCCACCGTGCTTCTCGATCAATCCGTTCACAACCGTGGCCATTTCGGCGCCGATGGCGCCACCCAAGAGACCGTCCAGAAGGCCCATGTTCCTGCCCCTTTAAATAAGTTAAACGAACGCATCC
>DASQBT010000214.1:0-2755 GCA_035635075.1 Thiobacillaceae bacterium
TCCATGCCGTCAGGCTGATTTTTCAACGAAGCAAGCGGCACGTACTTCTCCAGGATGGGCTCGAGTTCGAGTGAACTTTTTCCGCTTCTCATGTCGTATTTACAGTGATGCAATTTCCGGGGTCCGACCACACCCTGTTTCCTCGTGAATGCAGCTATTATTAATCTGTTCGGACGACATGGTTAATGTCCACGCTGTTCAGATTTCCACAGGTGTCTGAGCTACACATGATTGCGCGACTGTTTCCCGCTCTTTTCCTGAGCTGTCTGTTTGCTCCGGCCGTAACTGCGGCAACCCCTTCTCCGGCCCGCGGGGAAATTGACGCGCTGCTGGCCAGGCTTCAATTCTCAACGTGCGAGTTCAACCGCAACGGCTCCTGGCACAACGCGGCAGAGGCGAAGGCTCACCTGCTTGTCAAGCTGAACTATCTGGAGGCCAGGACCACGATACAGAGCACCGAGCAGTTTATTGAAATGGCCGCCTCAAGGAGCAGCATGAGCGGCCAACCCTACTTGGTCAAATGCCCGAACGCGGTTCCGGTCGAGAGCGGTCCATGGCTGCTGCGCCAGTTGCAGGCCATACGTTCGGCCGGAGCTATGTTTGCACCCAGCCCCCATTGAGCGCCGCGCGGCCATGGTCTGCTTGATCGCAACGCAATTGCATGATCCATCCTTCGCAGGCTTGGCTGAAGGCCTGCCGCGAATGTCGCCACAAAATTTCCGGGCAGGCAGTCGCTTGCCTACACTGCGGGGCGCCCTATCCGGTGCCCTGTCAAAGCTGCTCGCGGCCATCCAAGCCGTTTTTCCGGAGGGCCACGATCGCGTTGGCTCAATTTGTGATTGAAAGGAGGGCACCATGAAAGTTGGAATCCTTGGGTCGGGCGATGTGGCAAAGGCGCTCGGCGGCGGCTTTCTCAAACATGGCCATGACGTAACCATGGGCACGCGCGAGCCGACGAAACTGGCGGACTGGGCGAAGCAGAATCCCAAGGGCCGCATCGCCGGGTTTGCGGAAGCGGCCGCGTTTGGCGAACTGGTTGTGCTGTCGGTCAAGGGAACGGCCGCGCTGGATGTGTTGCGTGCGGCGAGCGCTGCGAATCTGGCGGGCAAACCGGTGATTGATACGACCAACCCCATTGCCGACGCGCCACCGACCAACGGCGTGCTGAAGTTCTTCACCAGTCTCGACGAATCCCTGCTGGAACGCCTGCAGCGCGAATTCGCCGAGGTACGCTTCGTAAAAGCGTTCAATTCGGTCGGAAATGCGTGCATGGTCAACCCGGAGTTCAAGGGCGGCAAGCCCACCATGTTCGTATGCGGAAACGACGAGGCGGCGAAAGACACGGTGCGCGGAGTGCTCGCTCAGTTTGGCTGGGAAATTGCGGACATGGGCAAAGCCGAGGCGGCGCGTGCGATCGAGCCGCTGTGCATGCTTTGGTGTATTCCGGGTTTCCTCCGCAACGACTGGGTTCACGCCTTCAAGTTGCTCACCTGAGCAGGCGCGACGCGGGATGTCGGCAGCTTCACCGATACTTCACTCGACGGGCATGAGCTTGCGGTTGAGATCGAGCTCCAGCTTTTGCAACTCCCACCCGGCATCCCGGTGGGTCGAGTCCAGCTCCAGCACTTCCTGGAAATCCTGTGCGGCAGCCTCTTTTTGGTCCTGGCTCAGATGGGCACGCCCCAGGGACATCCAGGCTTCAGGGTTATTGGGCTCCTGCCGGGTCCAGTCCAGCGACAACTTCAACAGGCCCTGCCAATCCTTCTTCGCATTCAGGTCGCAGGCCACCAGAAAATAGTTGCTTGAGGTGGTGACGTTCTGCCAGAACCCGCCTTTGCCTTTGCCTGACACCAGGCCGAGCGCGGGCTTCTCGCCCAGCATTCTCATCCAGCCTACCGGCACGGCAAAATGAAAATCCCCGCCCGATACGGCTTTGAACGTAAGTATGCCCAGCAACCGGCCCTTGGGGTCAAACAGGCCGCCGCCGCTGGCTCCGGGTGCAAACGGCGCCGATACCCGGATCACCCGTCCGCCGTCGCAGGCGCAGACATACAAGCCCTTCACAAAACCGGCACTCATGGTGAACCGTCCGTCGGAATAGCCCACTGCATAAACCGGAACGCCCACCCGGATGTCTCCCTGCGGGGCCATGGGCGGGGCCGTGCCAAGCAGGCCGGGAACGGACAAGAAGCAAAGGTCGCGATACTCATCCCCGGACTCCATCGTCGCAGGCCAGCTTTCGTCTCCGCGAAACACCTTGATTGCGTGGGCATTGCGCACCACGTGGCAGTTGGTGACGATGCGTTCCGGCGCGATGACGACGCCGGAACCCAGTTCCCGATTGCCGTCGTTTTGCACCACTTCAATCTTTAGCACCGAGGCAGCCGAGTCCGCCACGCCCGCGTAAACGGCCGGTGCGGCCAGAAGCATCAGGGCAATCACGGCAAATCGAACAAGGTGCATCTGATTTTCTTTTGCCTGCGTAAGGAATGCATGGAGTCGCCGACCAAGTGATGAACCGGCCGAATTCTTCAGCGTTGGAGCGGAGAATCTGCGGCAGGTTCATGAAGTCGGACCATTTGCTTTTTTTATAGATCAGCCCAAACCAGGATTCCGCTCGTATTCCGTGTAGGTGTCATGGTTTATCCGTCTGGAGCTTGGTCTATAGAAAGATGATGAGGCTTCATGGGGAGAGAGGGGGACGACAGCTAACACAATGTCTCCACCAGGTGGGTTGCCGAACGGCCTGCTTGTT
>DASQBT010000215.1:0-23707 GCA_035635075.1 Thiobacillaceae bacterium
GCTTGAACCTATTCTTGATGACATTGGCGATTGGCGCAAATCGAATCAAAAGAAATCTCTTCCGCATTAGGTGGCCCTGATGCCGTTTTGTCGGATGTGTGTTTTTTGATTGCATAAGCGGACAATTAGGCGCATAGTGCATGTCAGCGATCTTCAAGTAGTGTAGATGCTGTCTGGTTCAGTACCCTCTGCTTTTCCGGTATTTCATCCTTCATCACCCCGCCGTCTTGACCTTCGCCCTCAAGGGCATTCCCCTTTATTTATATTTCTTAAGGATTCAAGACATGGCAACAGGTACTGTAAAGTGGTTCAACGACGCGAAGGGTTTCGGTTTTGTGACACCCGATGGTGGTGGGGCAGACCTCTTCGTGCATTTTTCTGCAATCCAAGGCCAAGGATTCAAGACTCTGCAGGAGAACCAGCGCGTGGATTTCGACGTCACCACTGGCCCGAAAGGCCAGCAAGCCTCAAACATTCGCGCGGCTGAATAAATCTTCAGCATGGCATGGCACCTTGCCATGCCATCGCATGGCCGGCAGCGGACTAGACGGCGCCCGGCTCTGCCGCGACCGGTGGTCGTTTCCGCGCTATTTCACATACCAGTCGATGCTGACGATATGATTCACGTTCACCATCTTCCGGCCCTTCTTATCGGGGTTGTTCGATGGGCTGACACTGATGAACAGGTCGGATATGGATTCGACATTCCCCTTTATGCGAAATGACTGGCCGTTGCTGAGAGACAGCGTCGCTTCATCGCCAGCGATTTCCTGATTGAGTGCCTGGGCAACAGTGAGCATCGGGAATTCCTCATAAATACGCCCTACCTGAACCTGCTCAGGTAGTGTTGTTGCATCATACCCCAATGCTGAAGCGATTAAGACGCGCTCCCTCAAGCGGGGCGGACATGACTTTCCCGTAGCCGCGAGGTTCGGGATAGAGAGATGAACCGCGTGATAACCCTCTGGCTTAAATGCTATTGATCCGGCACTCTTTCGTCAGGGCGAACGACTTCGCGCAGGAAGCAGGCATGAATGGGCGCAAATGGATGCTGCGTTTGAACGTTGACGGAATTGAAGCCTCCGAACCGCATTCGCTTGCCACTGCGAATTTCCCCGATATCAAAAAAGAAAGGCCCCGAGGCATGCATCGGGGCCCTGCCTTCGCTGTTGCGCTTACTTTCTCACCAGAACCTTTTCAACCCAGCCTTCGCCTTCGTTCCCCTGCACAGACAAGAAGCCGTTCTTCTCTTCCCCCGTGTAGATGACTTCTTCACCCTTGGGGAGTGTGGCAACAAGCCTGGAAGTTTTGCTGGGCTGGGCATACATCTTGAGATTGATCTTGCCCGAAATGGAATCGCCATTCTGGTACACGGTGCCGGCCTGCGTTGGCTTGCCGGATGCACCCTTTAGGTCGATGTCTTGGCGCGCGAGCTGGGGATTGTTGCGGATCGAACGCACGATGTTGTTCCAGTTGTCGAGATAGCTGGCGGCTACGACCTTGCCTTCTGGCGTGTTGCTGTATGCACCCAGGGCGCCCGCTCCGCCGCCGCCCACGAGCAGGCCGCCAATGCTCCAGTCGGTCTTTTCAGCATTGCCTTCGGCTGCCGCGATTTGCAGCGAGGAACGGGCATCGGCCAAGATCATGCTGGTCTGGGCCGACTTAAACTTGAGTCCGGCCGCCACCAAACCCGCCGCCGCGCCGAACATGCCGCCGAAGCCGCCCAACGCGCCGCCTAGTCCGCCCGAATCCTTGCTGGAAAAAACGGCATCCGGGGTGAGCACATAATCGGCGGTCACCATCTGGCCCTTGCCCATGTTGGATCCGCCGCGCAATTCGCCTGAGGCGGCCAGGTCCCGCTCCTGCATCAGATTTCTCATGGCGCGCCCGCGTTCCACGAGAACGAAGCAGTTGGATTGCTGGATCATCATACGGATCAGGCCGGTCGGCGAAGGCAACCCATATTGCAGGAGATGGGAGACCACTATATCCTGCGGTTCCGCGACTGCCAGGGTGCCATAAGGCTTGTCGCACTTCTCTAGCTCCTTGGCTTCGCCCTTGGCGCCATCGGGACCTGCGGAGCCGGAGGGTTGGCCTGCCTCCTTCTTGTCGCCGCCGCCAAGTTTGAAATCGAAGAATCCGGCGTATGCCGGGAAGGTCATGCCCTGGGTCAGAAACAGGCCGGCGATCAATGCGGATAGCGTGTTTTTCATTTTCATGGTGTCTCCCTGTGGAAAATAGCGGGCTATTACCCAGCTTAGAAAATTCTAACGGAATTGTTGATTTGGAACGAGGTCAGCAATTGCTGAAGGAGGGCACTCAGTTTCGGAGCCTTCACGGCGCTGCCGCCCATAAGTGACCATGTCCAAGTCAAATTTGACCTCTCGCCCCGTTTTTTCAGCAAGCGCTCGCAGATGCCAGCGCGGCAGGTTAGTCGGGCCTGTATGGCGTGTGTCATCGACTCGGCCTCCTCCCAGTCGCGCAGAGCAATAGATGTAGAAACTGATCAGGTGATGGAATAGGGCAGGGGCTTGATGGTCAGCGCCGGACCTTCAACCGATTTCCAGTGCAGTGCTTGTCCGCCGTTGATGCTTTCGATCTGGGCCACCGCCAGCAGGTCAAATCCTCCGCCGGGGGCCGGCGCCGTATTGACCACCATTCCGGACGCTTGGTCGCCCATGTCTGTTGTGTACAGGTTGTCGCCGGGAGCCGGGGCATCGTCGCCATCCAGATGAACCAGATACATGCGACGCTTGAGCCTGCCCAGGTAATGGGTTCGGGCAACGATCTCCTGCCCAGGGTAGCAGCCCTTCTGGAAACTTACGCTGTTGATCAGATCAAAGTTGACCATCTGCGGCACGAACTGGTCCACGGTGGCGGCCACGATCATGGGGATGCCGTGTATTAACCGCAGCCAGTCCCAGGTGGCGGCTCCGACTGGGCGGGCGTTGGCCTGAAGGGTGTTCCATACCGCCGGGGCGGAACCCGGCGCCAGCGAAAGAACAAACTTGTCATGCGCCAGCCTTACCACCACTGCCTGCCCGTTGTGGGCAACTTTCATCGCATCATCAGGCATGAGGCCGGTGGCACTGCGCACCGCTGCTTCCGCAGCCGGCCCCGCCACCACCAGACGTACGGCTTCGTCCGACGCATCGCGGCCCTTGACCTTGGCGCGCAGGATGAACATGTTGAGCCGCTTGAACACCGCGTCCTTGATGTCCCCCGATAGTTGCAGACAGTAATCCCCTGCGTTGCGCCACATCAGGAAATTGCCCAGCAATCGGCCCTTGGCCGAACAGAACCCGTTCATCTGTGCGGTATCCGGATGTAGGCCCCGCACGTCGTTGGTGAACTGGCTCTGTAGAAATGTGCCGGTGTCATCTCCCGAAAATGCCAGTACACCGAGTTGGGATAAGTCGGCCATTACCGTAGCGCGCGCGGCAGCCTCCTGCTCAGCCTGGGGATTGCCAAAATCCAGCACGACGCCGTGTTCAATGCGGGCGCCGTGCTGGGTTAGAAATTGCTGCCAGGATTCGATCATGGTTTATGCTTCTGCTGTTGATGGATAACAGGCCTTCATTCTAAGTGTTTCTGCCGGTTAGGGTGACCATTAAACCCTCCAGAATATTGCTGCTGACCATGGCTATCGTCCATGGCCTGGCGGCGTGGGCCGTGGTGCTGACGGCCTTGCCCGCGGTGGTGCAGAGCGGCCTCCTGCTCCTGCTTGCCCTGAGCTTGGCCCGCCAGGGCTGGCTCTACCGGCACTTTCCGGCCGGCCAGGATATCCAAACACTACGCGTGGACCGGAAAAGTGCGCTCTGGATCGAAAGGGATGGGCATGACGCTCAGTCCGCAGAACTTGACAATGCCTGGCTGGGCCCTGGCCTGGGAGTGGCAACTGTCCGTAGCGGCAACAAGAGGTATCGGGTGCTGTGGCTGCCGGACAGCGTCGATGCGCAAGCCCTCAGGCGCTGGCGCACCTGGCTGCGCTGGGGCTAAGGCGCAGAACGGATCCCCGGGTGGGTCAGGCCGGGCCGGGGGTTGATGATCGTGTTGCCGGTCACCGGCAGCAGCTCCGGGTAATCCCGGCTAAAGTGCAGCCCGCGGCTTTCGTGGCGCAACTGGGCGGAGCGGACAATCAAATCAGCGGTCATCACCAGATTGCGCAATTCGATCAAATCGTGGCTGACGCGGAAATTGCGATAAAACTCGTCAATCTCGTTTTGCAGCAGTTTGATGCGGTGCGCAGCCCGCGCCAGGCGCTTGTTGGTGCGCACGATGCCCACATAATCCCACATGAACCGGCGCAGCTCGGCCCAGTTATGCGAGATGACAATTTCTTCATCCGCATCGGTGACCCGCGATTCATCCCATTCCGGCAGGTCCCGGACCGGCGCGGTCGGACTGGCATGAATATCCTCCGCCGCGGCACGGCCCACGACCAAGCACTCGAGCAGGGAATTGGAAGCCAGCCGGTTGGCGCCGTGCAGGCCCGTGAACGCCACTTCGCCTACCGCGTGAAGGTTGCATAGATCGGTCCGCCCCATGCTGTCGGCAACTACCCCGCCGCAGGTGTAATGGGCGGCGGGAACCACCGGAATGGGCTCGTGGGTGATGTCGATGCCTAGTTCCTGGCAACGGCGGAAAATGGTGGGGAAGTGCTCGACAATGAATTTGGCGGGCCGGTGGGAAATGTCCAGGTAGACGCAGTCCAGACCACGCTTTTTCATCTCGAAGTCGATCGCCCGGGCGACGATGTCGCGCGGCGCGAGTTCCGCGCGTGGGTCATGGTCAAGCATGAAACGCTCACCACCGGGCAGCTTAAGCAGCCCGCCCTCGCCGCGCACCGCTTCGGTAATCAGAAAGGACTTGGCCTCGGGGTGGTAAAGACAGGTGGGGTGGAACTGGACAAACTCGAGATTGCCCACCCGGCACCCCGCCCGCCAAGCCATGGCGATCCCATCCCCGCTGGCCGTATCCGGATTGGTCGTGTAGAGGTAGACCTTGCCCGCCCCGCCGGTGGCCAGCACCGTGTGTCCAGCCGCGAAAGTCTCCACCCGGCCGGTATCGTTATCCAGGCCGTAGGCGCCATAGACCTTGCGCTCTTCCCCGCCGAAATGCCGGCCGGTGATCAGATCCACGGCGGTATGGCTTTCCAGCAGGGTGATATTGGTCCGGCTGCGCAGTCTTGCGCTCAGGCGGGTTTGCACGGCCAGTCCGGTTGCATCCCTGGCATGCACCACCCGGCGCCTGCTGTGCCCGCCTTCCCGGGTCAGGTGCAGGCCGCAGGATGACGCCGGATCGCGGTCGAATTCTACCCCCTGGCCGATCAGCCAAGCTATCATGGACTGGCCGTTGGATACGATTTGGCGGGTAACGGCCTCGTCACACAGTCCGGCTCCTGCGATCAGGGTGTCCCGCACATGGGCGTCAACCGAGTCCTGAACGTCCATGACGGCGGCAATTCCGCCCTGGGCCCAACTGCTGGCGCCGTCGATCAGGCTGCGTTTGGTAAGCAGTCCAATCTTCAGATGGGGGGCCAGATGCAGGGCGCAGGTTTGGGCGGCCAGACCGCTGCCGATGATGAGAACATCGAAGTTCCGCATAGATGGCCCATGATATCAGGGCATAGGCGCGGATTGCAGTGCGCAGCCCCTGTCCCGGTGAACTTTTTGCCGGCTGGCGGGGTCTTTGAGTAAAAGCCGCCTGATATATTTGGGCGACACAAAAAACATATTCAGGGGAAAAGTTGGATCGCGAGATCGACCAGCAGTTGGTGGAGCGGGCGCAGAAGGGCGACAAGCGGGCGTTCGAATTGTTGGTGATGAAATATGAGCGCAAGCTGGGGCGATTGCTGTCGAGGATGGTGCGGGATGCGGCGGAAATTGATGACATTACCCAGGAGTCCTTTATCAAGGCTTACCGGGCCCTGCCGCAGTTTCGTGGCGAAAGCGCGTTCTATACCTGGCTTTACCGGATTGCCGTCAATACGGCGAAAAACTACCTCATGGCCAAGGGCAAGCGTGAAGTGGCCAATTCCGACATGGTGGATGAGGACGGTGAAGGAATGGAAGATGTGCTGATGCCTCACGACATAGCCACACCGGATGCGGAACTACAGACCAAACAGATTGCCAAAGCGGTGAATGAGACCGTCGATGCCTTGCCGGAGGAATTGCGCACCGCCATCACCTTGCGGGAAATCGAAGGTTTGAGTTATGAAGAAATTGCTCAGATGATGGACTGCCCGATTGGCACTGTGCGCTCCCGAATCTTTCGCGCGCGTGAGGCCATTGCGGAAAAGATTCGTCCGATGCTGGGCACAAGTAAAGACAAGAGGTGGTAATCATGAAAAATCTGGCCAATCAGTTCAAGCAAGAGTCCCTTGCCGAGATCCCGTCAATCGGGCTGTCCGCGTGGATGGACGGCGAGGCACACGAGGCAAAGGTGGATTGGCCGGGCCACCTGAAGCAGGATGCCGCTGCCCGGGAACAATGGGAGACCTGGCACCTGATCGGCGACACCATGCGCGGTGCGCCGCCGCTGTCCAGCGATTTTTCCAGACGCTTTTCCGAGCGACTGGCGGCCGAACCGACCATACTTGCACCAAGAGCCCGCCGCATCAGCGGCCGGGCTTTGGCGTCCGTGGCGGCAGGTGTTCTGGTGGCGGCAGGGGGGGTGGCGATCTGGTCCCAGCGTTCGGGCGATACACCGGCTGCCACCACAATGGCGCAGGCCAGCCTCTCCGCACAACAGGTGTCGCCTGCATTGGCGGCGGAAGTGCGCTGGGCGCCTTATCTGGCCGCCCATCAGGAATTCTCCCCGATGACGGCGGGTTCACCTTATCAACGGGCCGTTCTGGTATCCGAGGTGTCTCGTTGATTTGCGGGCGTGTGCTTGGTCTGGCGCTGGTTCTGGCGCCGGCGATGGCATGGGCCTCGGATGCGCTGGACTGGCTCAACCGCGCTGCCCAGGCCTCGCATACCCTCAACTACGCGGGCGTCTACGTTTACCAGCACGGCGACCATGTGGAAATGCTGCAGGTCATGCAGCGGGTCGATCCTGCCGGTGAGAAGAACAAGGTTGAAGTGATCGATGGGCCGCACCGGGTGTTTCTTCGCTTGAATGACGAACTGTATTGCCACTCCGCGGACGGCAAGACCGTTCGGCTTGAAAAAGGCGCGGCGCGCCGGTTTTTCCCGTCAGTGCTGCCAGCGTCTCCGGCCAGCTTGTTGGACTTCTACTCCGCCCAGCTGGGCGGCGTTGAGCGGATCGCGGCGCGCGACTGCCAGATGATCGTGCTGCAACCCAAGGACGATTTCCGTTTTCCCCATGCCCTGTGCCTTGACCGGCTGACCGGATTGCCGCTCAAGACAGTCACGCTCAATGACATGGGCGCGCCCATTTCCAGCTCGACCTTTGCCCAGTTAGATATAGGCAAGATTCCCGATATTCGGCAGTTTGTGCCGCGGCTGGCCGGCAAGCGGGTGGAAACCGGCGCTGAGGGCTTTGCTGCTTCGCCATGGGAGGTGACTCCCCCGCCGGGGTACGTACAGGTCATGGAAAGCCACCGGCCGTTGCTGGGGAAGTCCCAGCCAGTTACGCAAATGATTTTTTCCGACGGCCTGGGTGCAGTCTCCCTGTTTATTGAACCCCTCTCGGACGGGGAAAACATGGAGGGATTATCTACCGAGGGCAGCATCGGAATCTATGCGCGCCATCTGGGGAATCTCAAGGTGACGACTGTGGGCGAGGCCCCCGCCGCCACGCTCATCCAAACGGGTAATTCGGTTCGAGCAAAATGAGCGGGAGCTTATTGGAACAGCATGCCGTCGTCACGCGCGTGGAACCCGGTGCAGTTTGGGTCGAGGCACGCGAGCCGTCCGGCTGCGGAACCTGTGGCGGCAGTGGCTGTTCGACCCGGCAGCTGGCGGAATTATTTCGGCCCAAACACCGCGGTTTCAGGGTTGATGATCCGCTGGGGGTGGTGCCGGGCGAAATGGTCTGGGTTGGTTATCCTGCGGGTTCGGTGTGGCATGGCGCATTGAGCGCCTATGGCCTGCCCTTGGCGCTGGTGCTGCTGGGCGCGTTGCTCGGTCAGATGGAAACGGGCGGCGATGGCGGAGCCTCTTTGGGGGCTGCCCTGGGCTTGGCGCTTGGGCTGATCAGTTTGGCCGTTTCCAACCGGAAGCGTGGTTCTCTTCCGGTCATCTTGCGCCGTGACGGGGAGCAGCCCGTCACTTTCACTCCATCCTCCTGTCATTAGTCATTAGGGCGTGTTAATAGTGATTTCATGCCTGCGTTGCTGCGAGGAAGCGGTGGATGCGACGTGCTTTCCCGCTGCAAGCCTTTGGGACGGGGGCGGCCAAGGTTGAGGCAGCGAAGCACATTCCTTTGTCGCAAGCCGCTTGCGGTGGCTTGCACTGCGGCGCGTCTCGCTTCGCGGGGTGCATCCCCAATCGCCCCGTCGCCGACGCGAAATTGGTATTAACACGCCCAAATGAGGTCACGATGATAAAGACGCTAATTGCATCCGTTGCGCTATTAGTTGCCGGCTTTACCCAAGCCGCCCCAAATCCGACATTGGAGGTGGCTGATCTGGTGGACAAGGAAGGGCCCGCAGTGGTCAATATTTCAACCACCACCGTCATACAGCACGGCGCCCAAGGCATGCCGATGCCGGAAGATCAGGACATGTACGATTTCTTCCGCAAGTTCTTCCCGCCCGGAATCAATCCCCGGCAACGCGGTCCCCGGGAAGTTCCGGCACGCGCGTCGGGATCGGGGTTTATTGTGAGCAGCGATGGTTACATTCTGACCAATGCTCATGTGGTGGATGGGGCGGATGACGTGGTGGTGAAACTGATCGACAAGCGCAAGTTCACCGCGAAGGTGATCGGCTTCGACAGCCGCACCGATGTGGCCCTGATCAAGATCAATGCTACGCATCTGCCGACTGTGACCATAGGCGATCCCAATCGGCTGAGAGTGGGTGAGCCGGTGGCGGCAATAGGCTCACCCTTCGGATTCGAAAACAGCGTCACTTCCGGCATCGTGTCCGCCAAGGGCCGTTCGCTTCCGGATGAGAACTATGTGCCCTTCATTCAGACCGACGCGGCGATCAATCCGGGCAATTCCGGCGGTCCCCTGTTCAACATGAGGGCGGAGGTGGTTGGCATCAATTCCCAGATATACAGCCGAAGCGGCGGTTATCAAGGGGTGTCCTTTGCCATCCCCATTGACGTCGCGATGGACGTGGCCGAACAACTCAAAGCCGGCGGCAAGGTGTCGCGCGGCTGGCTGGGGGTGGCGATCCAGGAAGTCACGTCTGACCTTGCAGAATCCTTCGGCCTGTCGCGCCCTGCCGGCGCACTGATATCCGATGTCCAGGACGACAGCCCGGCGGAAAGAAGCGGCCTGAGGGTATCGGATGTCATCCTTCGGTTTAATGGCAAGCCGGTGGAAAATTCCGGCGATCTGCCCCGCCTGGTAGGTGCGGTCAAGCCTGGTTCCAAGGTGCCGGTTCAGGTGTGGCGCAAGGGCGCACTCAAGGAACTCACAGTCGCGGTGGGCACGATGCCAGAGGATGATAACGGCGGATCGGCACTTAAGAAATCGGGCAAAGGCGTATCCAGGGGTGGGCTTGCCCTGTCTGAACTGTCGGCAGAGCAAAGGCGGGCGCTCAAGCTCAGCAACGGCCTGCTGGTGGAAGATGTCACGGGTGATGCAGTCCGCGCCGGGATCCGGGAGGGCGATGTGATTCTGGCGGTCAACAACACATCGGTTAAGACCGTGGATGAATTTCGTCGCCTGATCCAGGCTGTGCCTAAGGGCAAGAGCGCAGCCATTCTGGTCCGCCGGGGTGACGGCACCCTTTACATCCCGCTGAAGATTTCATCGGACGAATGAGCGCATCCGCGCCCGAGTTCGTCCTGTATGGCCGGCCCGGATGCCACCTGTGCGAAGCCATGGAGCGGGAGTTGAGGCCGCATCTCGAGCGCCACGGCCTGCCGCTCAAGCAAATCGACATTTCCGGCCAGGTCGAGCTGGAGGCCCGTTATGGTTGGGATATCCCCGTGCTGGCATATGGAAGCGAGGAAATTTGCCGGCATTTCTTCGATTTGAACTGTTTCCAGGCCAAGCTTTCTGATTGTGGCCTAATCCCGTAAAATCACGCTCTAAGGCTGCTAACCAGGGCACGGCGACGTGCCCTTTTTGCTGTTCGTGAAAAATATCCGCAACTTTTCCATCATTGCCCACATCGACCACGGCAAGTCCACCCTGGCAGATCGCATCATTCAGCTCTGCGGCGGTCTGTCGGAGCGGGAGATGGAGGCTCAGGTGCTGGATTCCATGGATCTGGAAAAGGAGCGCGGCATTACCATCAAGGCGCAGACTGCCGCCCTGCACTACAAGGCCAGGGATGGGCAAACTTATCAGCTCAATCTGATCGATACCCCCGGCCATGTGGATTTCTCCTATGAAGTAAGCCGTAGTCTTTCCGCCTGCGAGGGTGCGCTCCTGGTGGTGGATGCGTCTCAGGGTGTGGAGGCGCAGACGGTGGCCAACTGCTATACCGCCATCGATCTGGGGGTCGAGGTGGTGGCGGTGCTGAACAAAGTCGATTTGCCGGCGGCCGACCCGGACCGGGTAATCCAGGAAATCGAGGACATCATCGGCATCGAGGCGATGGATGCGGTGCGTGCCTCGGCCAAGACCGGCCTAGGGGTGGAGGACATACTCGACGCCGTGGTGGCCAAGATTCCGCCGCCGAAAGGCGATCCCGACGCGCCGCTCAAGGCCCTGATCATTGACTCCTGGTTCGATAACTACGTGGGCGTAGTGATGCTGGTCCGGGTCGTGGACGGAGCGCTCAAACCGAGGGACAAGATTCGCCTGATGGCCACCGGCGCGACTTATTACTGTGAGCAGCTGGGCGTGTTCACGCCGAAGTCCCAGCCGCTGGAAAAGCTGTCGGCAGGGGAGGTTGGCTTCGTCATTGCCGGTATCAAGGAACTGAAAGCGGCCCCGGTCGGCGATACGGTGACCCTGGATGCTCGCCCTGCCAGTGTGCCTCTGCCGGGCTTCAAGAAAATCAAACCCCAGGTATTTGCGGGGCTTTATCCGGTCGAGTCGCATGAGTACGACGGCCTCAGGGATGCGTTGACCAAGCTGCAATTGAACGATGCCGCTCTGCAGTTTGAGCCGGAAGTTTCCCAGGCCCTGGGATTCGGATTCCGCTGCGGCTTCCTTGGGCTGCTGCACATGGACATCGTGCAGGAGCGCCTGGAACGGGAGTTCGACCAGAATCTCATCACCACCGCGCCTACTGTCGTCTATCAGGTCATGATGCGCGACGGCAGCCTGGTCGAGGTGGAAAATCCCTCAAAATTGCCCGATCCGTCCAAGATCGAGGAGGTTCGCGAGCCTATCATCACCGCGCACATGCTGATGCCGCAGGAATATGTCGGCTCGGTGATTCCACTGTGCGAGCAGAAGCGGGGCGTGCAGGTGGACATGAGATACATGGGGAGGCAGGTGATGCTGACCTATGAAATGCCGCTGAATGAGGTGGTGATGGATTTCTTCGATCGGCTCAAATCCGTATCGCGCGGCTATGCGTCGCTGGATTATGAGTTCAAGGAATTCCGCGCGGCCGATCTGGTCAAGCTGGATGTGCTGGTGAACGGAGATCGTGTGGATGCCTTGTCGCTGATTGTGCACCGGGCCAACTCCCAATACCGCGGCCGCGAACTGGTGAGCAAGATGCGGCAACTGATTCCCAGGCAGATGTACGATGTGGCAGTACAGGCCGCCATCGGTGCACACATCATCGCGCGCGAAAACGTGAAAGCATTGCGCAAGAACGTGCTGGCAAAGTGCTACGGCGGGGATATTACGCGCAAGAAGAAATTACTGGAAAAACAGAAGGCGGGGAAGAAGCGCATGAAACAGGTGGGTAACGTGGAAATCCCCCAGGAGGCCTTCCTGGCAATCCTGCAGGTAGGAGAGAAATGAAATGAACTTTGAACTGATTTTGTTCGTCGCCCTGCTGGTGACCGGGCTTATCTGGCTGGGCGACCACCTGCTGTTCGCGCCGAAACGCAATGCCCAGGCCAAGGAACCTGTGCTGACGGAATATTCCCGCAGTTTCTTTCCGGTGATTCTGCTGGTCTTTCTGCTCCGCTCCTTTCTGGTGGAACCGTTCAAGATTCCGTCCGGGTCCATGATGCCAACCCTGCTGGTTGGCGACTTCATTCTGGTAAACAAGTACACCTACGGCGTGCGGTTGCCGGTGGTACACAAGAAAATCATCGCCCTCAACAATCCCCGGCGCGGGGATGTGATGGTGTTTCGTTACCCCCAGGACCCGTCGCTCGACTATATCAAGCGGGTGGTGGGACTGCCCGGCGACACGGTCGAATATCGCAACAAGAAGCTCACCATCAACGGCAAGCCTTTGAGCTATCAGCAGGACGGCATCTACAGCTACGTGAAGGCTGGCCTGAATTTCGTCACCGCCACGCTGTACAAGGAAAAACTCGGTGACCAGGTGCACCTGGAGATGGTGGAACCGGATGCGCCGTCGGTGCTGATGGGCCAACTGATGCCATTTGCGCATCACGAGAATTGCAGCTATGACGAAACCGGGTTCGTGTGCCGCGTCCCGGCGGGGGAATATTTTATGATGGGCGACAATCGGGACGGCAGCAATGACAGCCGTTACTGGGGGTTTGTGCCGGACGAAAACATAGTTGGCAAAGCCTTTTTCATCTGGCTTAATCTGGATGACTTGAAACGCATCGGCAGCCGAATTCAATAGGAGGGCGCATGAACAGGCAGCGACAACACGGAATAAGCTTGATCGGAATGCTGTTATGGGGCATCGTCATCGTATTCGGTGCGGTGCTGGTGATGAAGCTGGTGCCGGCGTATGTCGAGTTCTTCACCATAAAGAAGGTGCTGGTTGATATCGGGCAGGACCCCGAAATCAATACCATGAGCAACGCGGCCATCCGGGAAAAATTCAGCAAGCGATCCCAGATCGATGATATCCACTCGGTCAAACCGGCCGATCTGGACATATCCCGAGACAAAGGGGCGACGATCATCAGCGCGGACTACCCCTTTCAAACAAAGCTGGTCGGCAATATCAGCCTGCTGGTGGACTTTCACGCCACTTCTGACAGCGCCGAAAGCCGAGCACGTCAGCGCGGTCAACTCGTTGAGTAAGCAGGATTCCGCACTTCTTGTCAGGCACCTGGGCTACCGATTCAATGAACCGGCCCTGCTGCGTCAGGCGCTGACCCACCGCAGCGCCGGCATTCCACACAACGAACGCCTCGAGTTTCTCGGCGACTCGGTTCTCAATTGCAGCATCGCCAAAGCCTTGTTTGATCAATTCCCGGAACTGCCCGAGGGCACGCTTTCGCGCCTGCGCGCCAATCTCGTGCGCCAGGAATCACTCGCCGACATTGCGCTGGACTTGAAACTGGGCGAGCATCTGCTGATGGGTGAAGGCGAGCTGAAAAGCGGCGGTTTCCGGCGGCCTTCGATTCTGGCGGATGCGCTGGAGTCCATTTTCGGCGCCATTTTCCTGGATGGAGGCTTTGAAGCGGTGCGTGGGGTAGTCCTGCGGCTATTCAATTTCAAGCTGGGGGAAATTGATCCCAAAGTCTCGGGCAAGGACGCCAAGACCCAGTTGCAGGAATGGCTGCAAGGCCATCGTTATCCCCTGCCGGATTACCAGCTGGCCGGGACCGAGGGTGAAGCCCACGACCAGGAGTTCATCGTGACCTGCGCCATACCATCACTCAAGCTGTCCACCGAAGGACGCGGCAGGAGCCGCCGGGCTGCAGAGCAGGAGGCGGCGCGTTTGGCCTTGGACCAGGTTGAGAGAACGTGAGCGCAGGTTTTCGGGCCGGTCTGGTGGCCATCGTGGGCCGGCCCAACGTGGGCAAATCCACCCTGCTGAACCGGATTATCGGACAGAAGATCAGTATCACCTCGCGCAAGGCCCAGACCACGCGGCATCGGGTGATGGGGGTGCGTACCGAGCCGGGTGCTCAAATGGTGTTCGTCGATACCCCGGGCTTCCAGACCCGTCATGGCGGCGCAATGAACACTGCAATGAACCGCAGTGTCAGACAGACACTGTCAGACACCGATGCGGTGCTGATGGTGGTCGAAGCGGGCCGCCTGGACAGCGCAGACAGGCAGGTATTGGGCTTGCTGCCCAGGAATCATCCCGTGCTGCTGGTGGTCAACAAAGCCGATCAGCTGAAGAACAGAATAGCCATGCTGGAGTTTCTCAAATCGGCCAGCGCTGCATATGACTTTGCCGAAATTGTTCCGCTATCAGCGAAGCAGGGCACCGGGATCGACCAATTGCTCAAGGCGCTGGCCGGCCACCTTCCTGAAGGCAAGCCGTTGTTCGGCGAGGACGATTACACCGACCAGACGGAACGGGTCCTGGCCGCCGAACTGATCCGGGAAAAGCTGTTTCGCCTGTGCGGAGAGGAGATTCCCTATGCCACCGCCGTGATCCTCGACAAGTTCGAGGAAGAGGGTCGGCTGCGGCGGATTTTTGCCACCATCCTGGTCGACCGCGACAGCCAGAAGGCTATTGTGATCGGCAAGGGCGGAGAAAAGCTTAAGCAGATTTCCACCCAGGCCAGGCAGGACATGGAAAAACTGTTCGACGCACGGGTCTATCTGGAAGTCTGGGTCAAGGTCAAGAGCGGCTGGAGCGACGACGTCCGGGTGCTCAAGTCACTTGGCATTGGACCTTGAAACGGCAGTTGACCGCTTGTCCTCTTTTGGGACGTCACCTGGAACCCTGTCTTATCGCCTTCGACCAATGTCATCTCTCGGGTGGGCGCGCTACACACCCGCTTGCACGCCCGGACATGCGCCTGGCTTTGTCGCTCCTCCTTGCAGGCCACGGCCTGCGGCGTTGTCGCTTTGCGCCAGCCACCTGCCCAGACGCACCATCGGGCGTGTCCAACTACTGTTTCCAGGTTGAATGACCGAACGGCGCATCAACAACGAACCCGGCTTCATATTGCACACTTGGCCATTCAAGGAAACCAGCCTGGTGGCTGAGGCTTTTACCGTGCATCACGGCCGCGTCGCACTGGTCGCCCGCGGTGCGCGCCGGCCGCGCTCGGCGAGCCGCGGCCTGATTCAGCCCTTTACCGCGCTGCTCCTGTCCTGGTTTGGCAAGCACGAACTGCGTACCTTGCGTGAAGTGGAATGGCAGGGCGGCTTGGTGCCGTTGCAGGGGGAGGCGCTGATGTGCGGCTTCTATCTGAACGAATTGCTGCTCAAGCTGCTGCCGCGCGATGATCCGCACGAAGCCCTGTTTGACCATTACCGGGATGCCTTGCGTCAGTTGGGCGAGGGAACAATTGCCCTGGAAGTCATACTGCGACGCTTCGAGGCGCACCTGCTGGCGGAGATCGGCTACGCGGCTACTTTCAGCCATGAGGCCGAGACCCGGCGCGAAGTCGAAGCCGCAGCACGCTATGTATTCCAGGCGGAGCGGGGAGCGTATCCCTATAGCGAAGACCATCCCGGAGTTGCGGTGTCGGGGCAGACCTTGCTGGACCTGGCCGAAGACCGCTTCGGCTCCGCACTGACCCTGCAGGAGGCCAAACGGCTGATGCGCTATCTCATCGCCCACCATCTCGGAGGCAAGCCCCTTTATACTCGAAAGTTGTTGGTAGAACTCAATCAGAGCGGCACGCAATGAGCATTTATCTGGGCGTCAACATCGACCATATTGCCACGCTGCGGGAGGCGAGAAAAACGCCTTACCCCAGTCTGATCGAAGCGGCGCTGGCGGCGGAAACCGCCGGCGCCGATTCCATCACCCTGCACCTCCGGGAGGACCGCCGCCACATCCAGGATGCCGATGTGCACATCCTGCGTGGGTTGCTGAAAACCAAGATGAATCTCGAAATGGCAGTCACCGAGGAAATGCTCGGCATCGGCCAGCAGGTCAAGCCGCGGGACATCTGCCTGGTGCCGGAAAAGCGCGAGGAGCTGACCACCGAAGGCGGCCTGGATGTAACTGGACAGCTGGGCAAGATTATGGATGCTTGCACCCGGCTCGACGAGGCAGGGGTGCGCGTCTCACTCTTCATCGACGCAGAATTCTCACAGATTGAAGCTGCGGTGCGAGCCGGTGCACCCGTGGTAGAAATCCATACCGGCCAATTTGCCAATGCGATCGGAGAGGGCTTAATGCGAGAGCTGGAACGCATTCGGAAGGCTGTCGCTTATGGGCGCAGTCTGGGGTTGACCGTAAATGCCGGCCATGGGTTGACCTATCACAATGTCCACCACATCGCGTCGATCCCGGGCATACATGAACTTAATATCGGCCATGCCATTGTGGCTCAGGCCTTGTTTGTGGGGTGGCATCAGGCCGTGGCGGAGATGAAGCGGCTGATGGCTGAAGCGACCGCAGGCGGCTAAGCGTACCTGCTGCTGGCCGTCCATCCTCCAAACCAGTTTGTGCGGCTGATGCTTAGCCGGCTCGCCGGCAGAGGCTTTCAAGACCCATCGCGTAAGCCGTGTAACGCGAGCCCAACAGTGCCTCAACATTCATTGCAATTGCGCCGCGATGACAAAGGCCGCACCAGCCTTCACAGAGGTGCCGCCGCCGCAGGTCAGCGACTGCCCTTCCTTTGCCACAGCCAATAGCCGCCGATGATCAGGGCCACGAATGTCAGCACCCCGGCAGTGATATGCACCTGATATTGCCTGATAAGGTCTTCGTTGCCGCCGGCGAAATAGCCGAGGGTCGTAAGGACCGTGGACCACAGGCCTGCGCCGAGGCAAGTAAAGAAAGCAAATCGTGGCCACGGCATGCGGGCCAAGCCAGCCGGCAGTGAGATCAGATGGCGGATGCCGAAGATCAGCCTTCCGCTGAAAGTGGAAATGGCGCCGTATTTGAGGAAGAAGGCATCCGTTTTGTGCAGCAGTTGGGGGCGGACGAAAAAGTATTTGCCCCAGCGTTCGAGGAAGGGGCGGCCCACCCACAAGGCGAAAAAGTAGTTAATTGAGGCCCCTGCCAGGCCGCCAAGGGTGGAAGCGAGAAGGATAAGGAAGAAATTCATTTTTCCTTCGTAGGCCAGATAGCCCGAAGGAATCAGGACCAGTTCCGAAGGGACCGGCAACACGGTCGATTCCAGCGCCATGAGGATGAAGATCCCCGCATAGCCCCAGCCGTGCACAGTTTGCAAAATCCAGTCGATGAATTGTTGAAGCATTCTTGGGTGAGTCAGGCGTGCGGAGTTGGAGAAGTGAGAAACGGCGGGTTTAGGTATTAGCCGTCACGTTCTTTTTTCTTGCGTTGATTACACCTGCGCACCGTCCGCCATCACGCCTTCCTTGCGCTTTTCGTCCTTGAGGAAATGCTCACGCTTGACTCCCAGCATCAGCAGCAGTGGAGAGGCCACCAGCACCGAGGAGTAGATGCCGAACAGGATGCCGATGGTCAGCGCCAGCGCGAAGTTGTGCAAAGCCTCGCCGCCAAGGAACAACATGGACAGGACCATCATCTGGGTCATGGCGTGGGTGATGAGGGTACGACTCATGGTGGTGGTGATGGCGTGGTCGATGATGTCGTGGATGCTGGTCTGGCGCATCTTGCGGATATTCTCCCGAATGCGGTCGAACACCACGACCGATTCGTTGACCGAATAACCAAGAATCGCAAGCACGCCGGCCAGCACGGTTAGGGTGAATTCCCACTGGAAGAAGGCGAACATGCCCAGAATGATGACTACGTCATGGACGTTGGCGATAATCGCCGACAGGGCAAAGCGCCATTCAAAGCGCAGCGCCAGATAGGCCATGATGCCCCCCGCCACCACCAGCAGCGCCAGGGCGCCATTGTCGTAGAGTTCCTTGCCGACCTGGGGGCCGACGAAGTCCACGCGTTTGAGACTGACGCCAGGATCGGCAGCGGTGAGGGCCGCCATGACCATGTTGCTGGTTTGCGCCCCGCTCGCACTCTTGCTTACGGGCAGGCGGATCAGCACATCGCGCGAGGTGCCGAAGTTTTGCACTACCACTTCCCTGAGCCCGGTGCGTTCGAGTGTTGCGCGGACTTTGTCCAGGTGGGCAGGCTGCGCATAGCTGACTTCCATGACGGTGCCGCCGGTGAAATCCACCCCCAGGTTGAGTCCTTTGTAGGCCAAAGCCCAAATGGCGAAGAAGAAAGTTGCCAAGGAAATGGCCGTGGTGATCTTCCCGTAGCGCATGAACGGGATGACCCGGTCCACATCGAAGAAGCGAATCATTGTTCAGGTTCCTTAAATGGAGAGCTTGGCAAGGCGCGCCTTGCGTCCGTACGTCAGGTTGACCATGGCGCGGGACATGGTCACCGCGCTCAGCATTGAAGTCAGGATTCCCAGGCACAGCACCACGGCAAAACCCCGCACTGGGCCGGAACCGAGCCAGAACAGCGCAATGCCGGCGATCAGGGTGGTGAGGTTGGAATCCAGGATAGTGCCAAAGGCTCGGTCGTAGCCGGCAGTGATAGCAGCCTGAGGTGTAGTGCCATTGCGCAGTTCTTCGCGGATGCGCTCGTTGATCAGAACGTTGGCATCAATCGCCATGCCCAGAGTGAGCGCGATACCCGCCAAGCCCGGCAGCGTAAGGGTGGCTTGCAGCATGGAGAGCAGGGCCACCAAGAGGAAGCCGTTGATCGCCAGGGCCAGGGTCGAAAACAGGCCGAACACGCGGTAATAGAACAGCATGAAAGCGGCGACTATCGCAAAGCCCCACAAGTTGGAGTGAAATCCCTTGCGGATATTGTCCGCGCCCATGCTCGGGCCGACCGTGCGTTCCTCCACGATCTGCATCGGGGCGGCCAGGGCGCCGGCGCGCAGGAGCAGGGCGACATCGGAGGCTTCCTGGGGCGAGTCCATGCCGGTAATCTGCACCCTGCCGCCGCCGATTTCCTCGCGTATTACCGGCGCGGTGATGACCTCGGTCTGGCCTTTCTCGATCAGCAGAATGGCCATGCGCTTACCCACGTTGGCGCGTGTCACATCCTTGAAGATCCTGGCACCGCTGCCGTCCAGGTTGACATGCACAGCGGCCTGTCCGCTCTGGTTGTCGAAGCCGGGCGACGCATCGGTTATGGAATCGCCGGTCAGCACCACTTCCTTTTTTACCAGGATGGGGATGCCCTCGCGGCTGTTGTAGAGGTCGTCGCCAAATGGAACCTGCCCTGCAATGGCAGCACGCACGTCGCCTTCCTCGTCCACCATGCGGATTTCCAGGGTGGCAGTGCGGCCCAGTATGTCCTTGGCCTTGGCGGTATCCTGCACGCCGGGCAGTTGCACCACCACCCGGTCGGGCCCTTGCTGCTGGATAACCGGTTCAGCCACACCGAGCTCATTGACCCGGTTGCGTAGGGTCTGGATGTTCTGCTTAACGGCAAAATCCTGTATGCGCTTCTGTGCTTCCGGTTTCAGTTCGAGGTCGAGGCCGAACTGGTCTGCTCCATCCCAGGGAGTCAGCACCAGATCGGGGAAAGCATGGGCGATCTTTTCCTGGGCCTGATCGCGCACGTCGCGGGTACTGAAGCTGACCTTGACCAGGTGGCCCTCCTTGCTCACCCGGCTATAGCGGATTTTCTCGCCGCGCAGCGCGGATCGCACGTCATTTTGGGTTCGAACGGCAGCCTTGTCCAAAGCACCCTGCATGTCGACTTCAAGGAGAAAATACACGCCGCCGCGCAAGTCCAGTCCTAGGTACATCGGCAGGGCGTGCAGGGCAGACAGCCAGTGTGGAGAGGCGGACAACAGGTTCAGAGCGACCGTGTAGCGTTCGCCCAAGGCAGCTTGGATCGCATCACGCGCCTTGATCTGGTCATCCGTGGTGGCAAGCCTCAGCTTGATGCTGTTGCCATCCAGGAAGGCGCCGTCATAGTGAATATTGCCGGCCTTGAGCGCGGATTCGGTTCGATCCAACAGTGCGTTATCCACCTTTTCTGTCGTCTTGACGGGAGACACCTGCACGGCGGGAACTTCGCCAAAGAAATTCGGCAGCGCATAGATCAAGGCGATCAACAGGATCAGACCGATCAGAACGTATTTCCAAAGTGGGTAGCGGTTCATATTATGAGTGATGCGTTAAGCGTGAGACGTTAGGAGCCGGATGCACAGCTGGCTGGTTTTCCGCGATGCCCCTAAACAACGATCTTCTCACAGGGTTTTAATTGTGCCCTTGGGCAGCAGAATGCTGATGGCGGACTTTTGCACGAGGGTAATGACGCCATCGGCGATTTCCAGGGAAACATATTGCTCTCCCACCTTGGTGACCTTGCCCACCTGGCCGCTGGCAGTGACGATTTCATCCCCCTTTTGCAGACCTTCCAACATTTTTTTCTGTTCCTTGGAGCGCTTCATTTGCGGCCGGATGAGCATGAAATAGAACAGGATGAAGATGACGACGAGCGGCAGCATGCTCATCAGGGGATCGGTCTGGGCTGTGGCGGGAGCGGCGTGGGCCAGGGAAATCATGGGTAGGCTCCTAAAAAGCTGATAAGTTTAACACCCACGGGGATGGTATTCGTGAAACTTGCAGCAAGCCGCTGAGAACGGGGTTATGACCCCAGTGTCGGTCCGATGGGGCTGGCGCTCAGATGCTCCCGCGAATGGCCACGTCTACCAGGACCTTAAGTCCAATGCTGAGGCCATTTTCTGCGGCCGGCGGTTTACGATCAAGGGCTACATACTCTTGCAGTTTGGGGGCAGCGGCCTGCGTGAGCCCGATTCCCGGTTGTAACGCTGGAGAATTCCCGTCGCCGCTTCCCATTCAGCGCCCGACCTCTCGCACCTCTGCTACCAGTTCATTCCACGACGAAGACGACGGACTAAGTGCCGCCGGTTCGGAACCACCCTAGCCGCCGTGGGCGCGCCTTTCATGGAATTGAGACGTGAAGCGATTCATCGCGCCCCTTTCGACTGCCAGCCGCATTTCTGCCAGCAACTGGTGGTAGTAGTGCAGGTTGTGCAGGGTAGAGAGGCGTGCCCCGAGGATTTCGCCGCAACGCATCAGATGGTGCAGGTAGGCACGGGTGAAGTGGCGGCAGGTGTGGCAGCCGCAGTCCTCATCCACGGGGCCGGTATCGTTCCGATAGCGAGCGTTGCGGATGCGCAGGTCGCCAAAGTGCGTGAATAGGATTCCGTGACGCGCATTGCGCGTGGGCATAACGCAATCGAACATGTCGACGCCGAATTGCACGGCCTGCACAAGGTCTTCCGGTGTGCCCACGCCCATCAAGTAGCGCGGCCTGTCCGGGGGCAACCGGGGTGCGGTGTGCGCGAGGATGCGGAGCATATCGGATTTCGGCTCGCCCACCGAGAGGCCGCCAATCGCATAGCCGTCGAAGCCGATGCCGACGAGTTCGGCGAGCGACGCATCGCGCAGGTCTTCATACATGCCGCCCTGAACGATGCCGAACAGGGCATTGAGATTGCCGCCATGCGCATGCTTTGAGCGGGCCGCCCAGCGCAGGGACAACTGCATCG
Organism: Thiobacillaceae bacterium; assembly: GCA_035635075.1. Lineage (GTDB taxonomy): Bacteria > Pseudomonadota > Gammaproteobacteria > Burkholderiales > Thiobacillaceae > DASQBT01. The sequence goes on from DASQBT010000215.1 coordinate 21,558, forward strand.
AATCGGCTGCCTGTTTGCGGTCGGCGGGATAGGGGGTGCATTCGTCGAATATCATGACGACGTCCGCGTTAAGGATGCGTTGAATGCGCATCGATTCCTCGGGGGTGAGCAATAGCTTGTCGCCGTTGATGGGCGAGGCGAACTTCACGCCTTGCTCGCTGATTTTGCGCAGCCTGTCCAGGCTGAACACCTGAAACCCGCCTGAATCGGTGAGGATAGGGCCATTCCAGCCCATGAAACGGTGCAGACCGCCGTGCGCGCCGATCACCTCGAGTCCGGGGCGCAACCAAAGGTGGAAGGTGTTGCCCAGCACGATCTGTGTGCCCACTTCGCTTAGCTCATCGGGCGTCATGGCCTTGACCGTGCCGTAAGTACCGACCGGCATGAAAACAGGGGTTTGCACCGTGCCGTGGGCGAGGGTCAGGGCGCCGCGGCGGGCGGCGCCGTCGGTGGCGAGCAATTCAAACTGCATGCCGTTTGCCCGCCGCTTGGCCCTCGATCAGCATCGCATCACCGTAGCTGAAAAAGCGGTAGCTGCCGGCAATCGCGTGCTTATACGCCCGACGTATATTCTCCGTGCCGCCGAAGGCCGAAACCAGCATCAGCAGCGTGGACCTAGGCAGATGAAAATTGGTAAGCAGTCGATCCGCTATCTGAAATTCATAGCCGGGGGTGATGAACAAATCAGTTTCGCCTTCCCCAGGTTCAAGTTTGCCGGAGTTGGTGGCGGCGGATTCCAACGCCCGCAAGGAAGTGGTGCCCACTGCCATGACCCGTTTGCCCTGTCTTCTTGCCTGAGCGACGGCCTCGACGGTGCTGCCGGGGATGGAGTAGCGTTCACTGTGCATGCGGTGCCGCGCGATATTCTCAAACCGAACCGGCCGAAACGTGCCCGCCCCCACATGCAGAGTCACGTGCGCGCGAATGACGCCCAATTCATCCAGACGTTTCATCATGGCTTGATCGAAGTGCAGCCCCGCGGTGGGAGCAGCCACCGCTCCCGGCTCGCGCGCGTATACCGTCTGATAGCGGGCTTTATCCAACTGTTCCGCCGGGCGCGCAATATAGGGTGGCAGCGGCAGGCTGCCTGCGCGCTCCAGCAGATCCAGCACGCTCTCCTGGCCGGCAAAACGCAAATGATGCAGATCGTCGTGCCGGGCGAGGACCTCAGCCTCGGTGTCGCCCAGCGTGAGCAGCGCGCCCAGTCTTGGCTTGTGACTTGCACGAATGAATGCCAGGGCCTCGTGTTCTCCCAACACCCGTTCGATCAAGGCTTCGATTCTTCCGCCGCTGGACTTGTGACCAAACAGGCGGGCTTTGATTACGCGGGTGTCGTTAAACACCAGCACCTCACCAGGACTTAGCAAATCGGGCAAGTCGCGGAAGTCCCGATCATGCGATATGCCGGAGCGCGAATCCAGATGAAGGAGGCGGCTTTCGCTGCGGTTGGCAGGGGGAAACTGGGCAATCAAGGCCCCGGGCAGATCGTAATCGAAATCGGATAACCGCATGGGCCAAAAAAGCACACATTATAGGCGCTTCGGCGCGCTTTCCTTGCCCTGGCCGGGGCTGGTGAGGGATAATTCGCGCCTTGCTGCCTACCCCTGCCGGGATGGCGGAATCGGTAGACGCAGCGGACTCAAAATCCGCCGGTAGTAATACTGTGGGGGTTCGAGTCCCCCTCCCGGCACCAACGGTTTGTTTCAGGGGCAATCTCCCACGCGCACTCGCCATCGATGCGGGCTGGCGGCTGCGTCTTGCAGACGACACCCCTGCAGCTATACCGCCGTCTGAGCGCCCGTTTCATGAATGGCCCCTTTTCATTACATGCCGCAGGACGGGCAGGAGGGGAAGCTGGCCACGATATTTACATGCGTGGCGATGTCGATCCCAGGCGTGACCACCACACCGCTATTGTCCCGACAGGTTTTGCCTGAGCTGGCGCTGTCAGCCATATGGTGGATGAAGCAGAACGTATCGACCGCTTGCAGTTCCAGGAAGTAGCCGGACATTGGCGGCTCATTGGGCGTGGGCATGCTGTCGCCGAGCCAGTGGAAGTGGGCGTAGGAACCGGGCTGCGGAATGTCGGCGCGGTTCACCAGAAACACCTCGTGTTCGTTCTCCACATGATACAAAAAGGTGGCACTGCC
>DASQBT010000216.1:0-8068 GCA_035635075.1 Thiobacillaceae bacterium
TGCGACATGATTTTGAAGGCTATGCCGAAATCCTTTTGGCCGAGCGCCGGCACACCCGTTTTCCCCCATACAGCTTTCAGGCCGTACTGAGGGCAGAAGCCGCCCAGCGCGCCTTGGCCGTGGAGTTCCTGGAGCGCGCGCGCCGCCTTGTACCGGAGATCAAGGGAGTGAACATTTACGATCCGGTGCAAGCGGTCATGGCCAGGAAAGCAGGCATGGAGCGCGCGATTCTGCTTGTCCAATCCGACAGCCGCGGGGCCTTGCAGCAGTGCCTAGCTGCCTGGGCGCCCCAATTATATGCACTCAAGCCCGGGCCGGTGCGCTGGCATCTGGACGTGGACCCCGCAGAAATCTGAATGATGCGGTCCCTGCATTGCTCAATGTGCAGAAGTTTGGCCCCAGCGGAACACGTTATACTTGGCGCGCAATTTGCCTCGATTCTTTCCCATGACCCAAGCGCTTGAAATCGTCATCCTCGCTGCCGGCAAGGGCACCCGCATGCGTTCAGCTCTGCCAAAAGGCCTGCACAAGCTGGCCGGAAGCCCCATGGTAAGTCATGTCATCCGCAGCGCCCGACTGCTCAAGCCGGGCAGATTATGCGTGGTTTACGGCTTCGGCGGAGAAGCGCTGCCCCGCACCTTGGCTGACGAAAACCTGACATTCGTGCAGCAGGCCGAACAGCTGGGGACCGGCCATGCCGTCATGCAGGCCGCCAAGCTGCTCACCCCAGGGTCGGTGACGCTGGTGCTGTATGGAGATGTTCCCCTGATCCGGCCGGAAACCCTTGGCCCCCTGGTAAACGCCGCGCGAGCCGGAAAGCTGGGCGTGCTGACCGTCAGCCTGCTGCATCCTGATGGCTATGGCCGCGTCGTGCGCAACGAAGCCGGCCAGGTTGTGCGCGTCGTTGAGCACAAGGATGCCAGCCCGCAAGAGCGGGCCATTCACGAGGTCAACACCGGGTTCGTGGCGATGCCCACCAACCAGCTGTTCGGCTGGTTGTCCCGGCTGACCAACAAGAATGCACAAAAGGAATACTACCTGACCGACATCGTTGCGATGGCGGTGGCCGACGGCATAGAGATCCAGACCAGCCAGCCGGCGTTCGAATGGGAGGTGCTGGGGGTAAACAGCAAAGCCCAGCTGGCCGAATTGGAGCGCCTCTACCAGCAATTGCAGGCGCGGCTCCTGCTGGAAGAAGGCGTCACTTTGATGGACCCGGAGCGCATCGACATCCGCGGCGAACTGCATTGCGGGCACGATGTGCTGATCGACGTGAACTGCGTGTTTGAAGGCCGGGTGGAGCTGGGCGATGGCGTGGAAATCGGCCCCAACTGCGTGCTGCGCAACGTGAAGGTGGCGGCCGGTAGCCGGATCGATGCCTTTACCCTGATGGATCAAGTGCAAGTCGGCCAAGGCGGGAAGATTGGGCCATTCTCGCGCATTCGTCCCGGCACGGTGCTGGGTGAAGACGTGCACGTGGGCAATTTTGTTGAAATCAAGAACAGTCAAGTGGCCCAGGGCTCCAAGATCAATCACCTGTCCTATGTGGGCGATGCCACAGTGGGGAGCAGGGTCAACATCGGCGCGGGCACCATTACCTGCAACTATGACGGCGCGAACAAGCACCGCACGGTGATTGAGGACGACGCCTTCATCGGTTCCGACACCCAGCTGGTCGCGCCTGTGACCGTGGGCAAGGGCGCCACCCTGGGCGCGGGAACCACCTTGACCCGCGACGCGCCCGCCGGCGAGCTCACGCTGTCGCGCGCCAAGCAAGTGACGATCGATGGCTGGCAGAGGCCGGTGAAGAAACCCAAGGGAGAATAAGCATGTGTGGCATCGTTGGAGCAGTCGCCCAGCGCAATGTCGTTCCCATTCTGCTGGAAGGACTGCGGCGCCTGGAATATCGCGGCTATGACTCGGCCGGGCTGGTCACCATCAACGGCGGGCTCAAACGGGTGCGCAGCGTGGGCCGGGTTGCAGCCCTGACGGAGGAAGCCGCCGCGCAGAAAATCCACGGCCACTTAGGCATCGCCCACACCCGCTGGGCCACCCACGGCGCGCCCACCGAGCATAACGCGCACCCGCATGTCAGCGGCGGACTGGCGGTCGTGCATAACGGCATTATCGAGAACTACGAGCAACTGCGGCAAAGACTCAAGGGGCTGGGCTACCGTTTTGAGTCGGAAACTGACACCGAGGTCATCGCCCACCTGATTCATCTTCATTACCAGCAGGACAAGGACTTGCTGACGGCTACCCGCAAGGCGATCAAGGAACTTGCGGGCGCGTATGCCATCGGCGTGGTGCACGAGGACGCTCCCCATCGGCTGGTGTGCGCGCGCAAGGGCAGCCCGCTTCTGATCGGCCTGGGCATCGAGGAAAACTTCATCGCCTCAGACGCATCGGCCCTGCTGCCCGTCACCCAGCGCATGCTGTTCCTCGAAGAAGGCGATGTGGCGGACATCGGCTTGCTGACGGTCAGGATCTTCGACCGCAACGGGGAGAGAGCGAACCGGCAGGTCCATGTGTCGGAGCTTTCCGCGGACATGGCCGAGCTGGGGCCCTACCGGCATTTCATGCAAAAGGAAATCCACGAGCAGCCGCGGGCCCTGACCGACACCCTGGAAACGGCCCTGGCCCAAGCGCGCATCACCCCCGAGCTGTTCGGCCCGGCAGCCAGCCAGATGCTCGCCCAAGTCAACGCGGTGACGTTCCTGGCCTGCGGCACCAGCTATCACGCGGCGAAAGTGGCCACTTACTGGCTGGAAGAGATTGCCGGCCTGCCGGCGGTGGCGGAAATTGCCAGCGAGTACCGCTATCGCACCTCAGTGCCCAACCCCAATGCGCTGATCGTGACCATCTCCCAGTCAGGCGAGACCGCCGACACCCTGGCCGCCCTGCATCATGCCCAGGAGCTAGGCCAGGCCCTGACGCTGTCGATTTGCAACGTCGCGGAATCCGCTCTGGTGCGCCAATCCAAATTGCGCTTCCTCACCCGGGCCGGCCCTGAAATCGGCGTGGCCTCGACCAAGGCCTTCACCACCCAATTGGCCGCGCTCTGCCTGTTAACCCTGGTGCTGGCCAAGCTGCGCGGCAGGCTCAGTGCCGAGGCAGAAGCCGGCTACCTCGCCGAGCTGCGCAGCCTGCCGGACAAGGCCTTGCAAGTTCTCGCCCTGGAGCCCCAGATCGAGGCCTGGGCGCAGCGCTTTGCCAACAAGCATCATGCTTTGTTCCTCGGCCGCGGCGTGCACTATCCCATCGCCCTGGAGGGCGCGCTCAAGCTCAAAGAGATTTCCTACATCCACGCCGAAGCCTATCCGGCCGGCGAACTCAAGCATGGACCGCTCGCGCTGGTGGACGAGGACATGCCTGTGATCGCCATCGCCCCCAATGACGCCCTGCTGGAAAAACTCAAATCGAACCTGCAGGAAGTCCGCGCGCGCGGCGGAGAGCTCTACGTGTTTGCCGACGAGGATGTGGGCATCAGCGAAAGCGATGTCGTCCACGTCATCCACCTGCCCGGCAAGGGCGGCGCCCTGTCGCCCATCGTGCACACCCTGCCGTTGCAACTGCTGTCGTACCACGCCGCTTTGCAAAAAGGCACGGATGTGGACAAGCCGCGAAACCTCGCAAAGTCGGTTACGGTGGAGTAGCCGGATTCACACGATTGCAACCGTTCCGATTATCGAATGGTTGGATAAAACGCCTGGCCGAACAGGACGTCTGATATTGGCTGGCCAGGTGCGCATCGCCGACGGTCTGCTGAGAATCAAAGGGGCCAGGCACGCATTAATCTCAAGTTGGCCGCGCGGCGCAGATTCAAGCTCTTCGGAAGGGCAGCACGCGCACGCGTGTCCGATTTGGATCGACGGTGACCAACGCGCCTTCTTCCAGTTCAGACGACATTTGCCGCAAGGCCGTGACGACCTGCTTGCCTATGACGTCAGGGCTTGCGTCATCGGCGCGAATTTGCACGACGCTGGGCTTCTCGCCATGGGTGGCGGCAAGAATTGCGCTGAAGTCCAGATCGTAAGTGAGAACAACGTAATTGTTTGATTTGGCGTAGGCCATGATTTCGGAATCAGGAGCATTGTTCGCCCCGAACTTTGACCAGTGCGCCGCCTCGATGCCCTCGCCAGCCAGCATTTCAATCCAGCGCGGCGACAGGTTCATGTCGACAAGCAGCTTCATGCGCCGCTAAGCAAGACCTCGCGTTCCTCGGCGCGCCAGGCAGCGTAGCGAAGCGCCTGCATGATGTCCTCGTGCACTAGGTAGGGGTAATCCGCGAGGATTTCATCGACACTGTGGCCTGCACCGATCTGGCTGACAATCATGCCGACCGTGACGCGCATGCCACGAATACAGGGCTTGCCGCCCATTACATCGGGTTGCTGGGTGATGCGATCCAGTTGCTCCACGATCCGCTTCCTATCCAAGCTTCGCCGTCATGCTATCGGTTCAAGCGCGCCATTTCAAGGCTCAGCGCCGCTTGGGTTCCGCCTTCATCGCCAGGGTCGCCACCTGCACGCGGTTTTGCAGGCCGAGCTTTTCCATGATGTTGCGCAAATGGTTGCGCACGGTGTTTTCGGACAGCTTGAGCTCCCAGGCGATGACCTTGTTGCTCATGCCGCGCTTGACCAGCTCAACGATTTCCAGCTCACGCGCAGTCAAGGCGCTCAGGGCGCTCTGATTGAAGCCGCCCTGAGCCATGCGCTGCATCACGTCCAGCGGGAAGCTGCCTTGTCCTTCGCAGACGCTTCTGATTGCAGCGATCACCTGATCGGGTTCGCTGGTCTTGACGACATAACCATCCACCCCGGCGCTGATGGCCTGGGAAATCTCCTCATCGGTATCGGCGATGGTGAGCATGATGACCTTGGCCCCGGAGGCCTTGATTTCTGCCACCAGATCGAGCCCGTCAACGTCGGGCAGGGAACGATCGAGCAGCACCACGTCTGCCCGGTTGCCGGCCTTGAGCCATTCGCGCAGACTGTTGCCATCGGCCAACTGGGCAGCCAGCCGGAAATCAGCCGCCTGGGCGATGTAGTTGGACACCCCCATGCGCAGCAAGGGGTGGTCATCCACCAGTACTACATCAATGGCTTGGCTCATGCTTGTTGTCCTCGGTGGGCTCAGGTTGGCAGTCCTCTGGGCTTGCGCTTTGCGTGTTCAAACAATCGGTCGTAAATCCAGCCCGGCATGTGCTTAAGTATGCGTTCGACAAGGCTCATTTGCCAAGGGATAACGGTGTAGCGGCGCCGCAATCGTATTGCCCGGGCGACCTTGTGGGCGGCAGATTCCGCCGTCATGCGGAAAGGCATGGGATAGGTATTGACCCGGGTCATCTGGGTATCGATGTAGCCTGGCGCGACCGTAACCACCGCAATGCCCCGGGAGCGCAGTTCCAGGCGCAGGGATTCCAGATATACCCTGACCGCCGCCTTGGAAGCTGAATAAGCGCCACCGCCCGCCAAGCCCCGCACCCCTGCCACACTGGCAATGCCGCACAGCGTTCCCGAGCCTCGCTGCGACATCTCCTGGATAAAGGGATGAAAGGCATGCACCAGCCCCATCAGGTTGGCGTCCATGACCGCCTGGAATACCGGCAGATCCTCAGCGTGCTCGGTAAGGGTACCGACCGATATGCCCGCCGAGCCAATGACGATGTCGGGCACCCCGGCCTGCTCGATAAAGGCCCGCGCCGCTGCCTGCATGGCCCGAGCATCCCTGACATCGGCGAGATAGACTCGCGCATCGTATTGCGCGGCGAGGTCCTGCAAGGGCCCGGCGCGGCGCCCGAGCAAGCCGAGTTTTGCACCTCGCTGCCCGTATAGATGGGCGAGGGCGCGGCCCAGTCCGCTGCCGGCCCCGGTGATGAATACGACCGGACGCTTATTTGTGCCGGGCAACCGGTTTGGCGCCCGCCTTGCGCGACTTGGGTGAGCGTTCCAGGCGGGCCTTCTTGATCAGATAATCCAGGGTTTCGAACAAGCGCTCTTCGGTGATGGTCTGTGATTGCGAAGTCACATACTTGCCGTCCACCATCAGGGCCGGCACGCCATTGATGCCGGCATCCCGGGCAGCCTGGGCACCTTTCATGACCCGCGACTGGACGGAAAAGGATTTGTATGCCGCCTCGAACTTGGCCCGGTCTACGCCCTGTTTTTCTATCCAGGCAAACAGGGTCGCTTGATCATTGAGATTGATGTTTTGCACATGGTAGGCCTCGAACACCTTGTCATGCAGCTTGTCGAGGGCGCCGACATCCTGGAGCGCATAAAGAATTTTTGCCCCGGGCTGCCATTGGTCATTGAACACCGCCGGCACATAGCGGAGCTGCACGTCCTTGGGCAGTTTTTTCGCCCAGGCCTCTAAAGCCGGGCGCAGGTGATTGCAATGCGGGCAGCGGTACCAGAAGAATTCAACCACCTCAATCCTGCTGCCAGTTTCAACCGGTTCGGGCACCTTGAGCACGGTGTAATCCTGCCCCTGGGTGATGGGCTGCAGGTCGGTGGTGATGGCATACGATACTGGGGCAAGAAACACGGCTGCCAGCAATGACAATACTTGGGCATACAGTCGCATCAAGGTATCTCCTAGGGTTGGTTTTGACTCGGGCGGACTAGTTCTTCACAGGCTCTGCGGCAATCGCATTGTCCGTCAGACGTTTACGGGTGGCATCCAGTTCCTCTTGCGTCTGCAGGGGCCCGATGCGCACCCGATAGATTGTGCCCTTGTCTGCAAGCTCGGCCGATTCTATGTCGGCTTCCACGCCCAATAATGCCAGCTTCGCCTTCATGTTGTCCGCTTCTTCCGGATCCTGAAAGGCGCCGGCCTGAAGCCAGAACTGCGGGGCTGGCGTTTCTGCATTCGGATTCGGATTCGGATTTGAATTTACATTTGCACTGGTACCAGCGGGCAAGGACTTGTAGAAGTCGTAGGTGGGCGCTTCTGCAGGACTGCCCGGTTTGGCCGGCGTGGCCGGCTGCTCGACCGGCGCAACGGGCGCCGGCGGCGCGGCGACAAAAGGATTATTCCGGGTGACCGCCAGCGTTACCGCCAATGCCAGCGCCAGTCCAGCCACCAGCCCCAGGGCAAAGCCGCCCCAGAAGCGGGGCCTGCCATTCGAGCCTGAAGAATTATGTGCCATTACATCTTTTCCGGGGCAGAAACGCCCAATAGTCTAAGGCCGTTTCCCAATACCTGGCGGGTCGCCAGGATCAGGCATAGTCGGGCACGCTTGACGGATTCATCCGGGACCAGAAATTTTTCCGCGTTGTAGTAGGTGTGGAGGTCTGCCGCCAGATCCTTGAGGTAGTAGGCAATCAGGTGCGGCGCAAGTTCCCGGGCCGCCGCTTCCACTGTTTCGGGATACTCCGCCAAACGTTGCATCAAGCCTTTTTCGTAGGTGCTCTGCAAGGGCGACAGGTCTGTGCCGGCGAGGCTCGCAGGCGCGCCGCCCCATTCCGCCAGCACGCTGCAGATGCGGGCGTGGGCATACTGTATGTAGTAGACCGGATTGTCGTTGCTCTGCGATTTGGCCAGATCCAGATCGAAATCCAGATGCTGGTCGGACTTGCGCAGCACATAGTAAAAACGCGCGGCATCGTTGCCCACTTCCTGCCGCAGTTCACGCAGGGTGACGAATTCCCCCGAGCGGGTGGACATCGAAACCTTCTGCCCAGCCCGGTACAGCACAGCAAACTGCACGAGGGCGACGGTAAGCCTGTTCGCATCTAGCCCGAGGGCGCTGAGCGCCGCCTTGACCCGCGGAATGTAGCCGTGATGATCCGCGCCCCACACATCGATGATGCGCTCAAACCCGCGCTCGTACTTGTCGCCATGGTAGGCGATATCGGAAGCAAAATAAGTGTATTCGCCATTGGCGCGCTGCACCACGCGGTCCTTCTCGTCACCGAACGCGGCCGCCCGAAACCACAGCGCGCCGTCCTGCTCGTACAGGTGACCGGCGGCCTTCAGCCGTTCGACTGTTTCGGCGACCGCGCCGGAATCGAACAGGCTCCTTTCCGAAAACCAGCGGTCAAAGTGAACCCCGAATTCTTCG
>DASQBT010000217.1:0-5058 GCA_035635075.1 Thiobacillaceae bacterium
GGCTCCGTCCGCGAGCCGGGCGCCGATTCCCCTGTTCTCGGCAAGTGCAAGCAAATCGCGCGCGCGGGTATCGCGCCGGTCCTCGTCCAGCCATAGCTCGCGCACCGATGCGGGCGCGGTCCGCAGCCGCGCCTTGACCGCGTGAAACCCGTAGATCCAGCGTTCTTTCATGAGCCCTTACGCGCGCTGCGCAGATTTCTTCCGCCTGCTGGGCTTCTCCGCTTCGCCTTGCCCGTCGGTGGCCTCGACCAAAACGAAATCGATCTTGCTCGATTCGATGTCGGCGCGCACCACCTTCACCCGCAAGCGGTCGCCCAGACGAAAGCGCTGGCCGGTGCGTTCGCCCAGCAGCCAGTGCTTGACCGGGTCGAAGCGGAAATAGTCCTGTCCCAGTTCCGAAATGTGCACCAGGCCTTCGACAAACACTTCGTCCAGGGCCACGAACAGGCCAAAGCTGGTGACTGAGCTGACCGTGCCCCAGAATTCCGAGCCCAGATGCTCGCGCATGTAATAGGTCTTGAGCCAGGTTTCAACGTCGCGGCTGGCGTCATCCGCGCGCCGCTCGGTCATGGAACAATGTTCGCCGATGGCTTCCAGCTTGACTTTCGGCGCTTTTTCGCCCACCAGGACCGACTTGATGGCACGATGAATCAGCAGATCCGGGTAGCGTCGGATCGGCGAGGTAAAGTGGGTGTACTGCTCGTAAGCCAAGCCGAAGTGGCCGACGTTGTCCGGACTGTACACGGCTTGTCTGAGGGAGCGCAGCATGACCGTCTGCAGGAGCTGGGCATCCGGCCGTGGTTTGATCTGCTCGAGCAGATGCGCGTAATCCTTGGCCTTGGGTTCATCGCCGCCCGGCAGATGCAAGCCAAACTCGGTTAGAAACTGCTGCAGCGCCTCCAGTTTCTCGGCCGTCGGCCCTTCGTGTATGCGGTACAGGGCCGGCATCTTCTTCTTGCGCAGCAGGTCCGAGGCGCACACGTTGGCCGCCAGCATGCATTCCTCGATCAGGCGGTGCGCCTCGTTCCTGACCACCGGCTCGATGCGCGTGATCTTGCCCTGGTCATCGAAGATCATGCGCGTCTCGACGCTCTCGAAATCGATCGCTCCGCGCTTTTGCCGCGCCTTGAGCAAGGCCCGGTAGGCAAGCTCCAAATTTTTCAAATGCGGCAGCAACTCGCCTTGTTCCTGGCTCGGATTTTCCGCGCCGGACAGCCAGGCCCAGACCTGGGTGTAGGTCAGCCGCGCATGGGAAAACATCACCGCCGGATAGAAGCGGTAGGACTTGATTGCACCCTGCATGCCCACCACCATGTCGCACACCATGCACAGACGCTCGACCTTGGGGTTGAGTGAACACAGCCCGTTGGACAGCGCCTCGGGCAGCATCGGAATCACCCTGCGCGGAAAATACACCGAATTGCCGCGCTCGAACGCGTCAAGATCCAGCGCATCCTTCGGCTGCACGTAGTGCGACACATCGGCGATCGCCACCACCAGCCGCAAGCCGCCGCCCGCCGGCTCGCAATACACCGCGTCGTCAAAATCCCTGGCCGTCTCACCGTCGATGGTCACCAAAGGCAGCGCGGTGATGTCCTCGCGCCCGCCCCAGTCCTTCTTCAGCACTTTCTTCGGCAAGGCCTGGGCCTGGGCCTGGGCAGGCGGCGAAAATTCATAGGGCAGCACATGCTTGCGCAGCGCGATCTCGATTTCCATCCCCGGGTCGGCATACGAACCCAGCACTTCAACGATACGGCCCACAGGTTCGGAATACTTGGTAGGCGGCGCGACCATCTCCACCGTCACTACCTTGCCATGGATCGCGCCGCTGGCCTGATCGGCTGGTATGAGGATATCCTGGTTGATGCGGCGGTTCTCCGCCACTACGAAGCCCACCCCTTTTTCCTGGTAATAGCGTCCCACAATGCGCGTCTGGGCGCGATCCAGCACTTCCACGATTTTGCCTTCGCGCCGCCCACGGCGGTCCAGGCCGGCCTCCTTGACCAGCACCCGGTCGCCATGCAGCACCTGGTGCATCTCGCGCGGCGACAAGAACAAATCCGCCGAGCCATCGTCCGGAATGACAAAACCGAACCCCTCCGGATGGCCTTCGACCCGGCCGCGGATCAAGGCAAGTTTGTCCGGCAGACATAACTGGCCCTTGCGGTTGACCATGAGCTGGCCATCCCGCTCCATCGCGTTCAGGCGGCGCTGAAACACATCCCGCTCGTCGCGCTCTATTTCCAGCAATTGAAGCAGTTCATCCAGCAGCAGCGGACGCCCCTGCTCGCCCATTACCTGCAGGGTCCATTCCCGGCTGGGCAGGGGATGCTCGTAACTGGATCGCTCGCGTTCCAGAAACGGGTCCTGCTCCCTCAAGCGGGGTTTGGAGCGGCCTCCGGACTTGCGGGCAGCGGGTTTGTTGGGCGCTTTTCTCGTTGACAATTCGGCTTCCGGTCTTTAATATTCGCGGCTCTTGGCCCAGGTGGCGGAATTGGTAGACGCACTAGTTTCAGGTACTAGCGGGTAACTCCGTGGGGGTTCGAGTCCCTTCCTGGGCACCAGAGATAACTTAAAAGGCAGCTCGCGCTGCCTTTTTTATTGTAACTCTTTCCGTCCAACGTCCGCTTCTCAAAGTTCATCCCCAATGCGAGGAAAACACAACCGATAAGCCATTCAGCCATCTCATGTAACCGGAGAAAATCCGCACCACCTGAAAGCGCGCTCGTCAAAGCTGAACGTTGTCTCGCAGCTAATGACCGCATTAGCGAATGCGCTCATGCAATCGACAAAAATCCGCCGAGCCGGCGCCTCCTTGCCTCTCTGCCGGTCCAGATCAGTTGGACCTTCCTGGCCACTGGATCGCTGCAATTGGTTTCCAAGAGTCACGGTCTCAGCTCGTGCGGCGCGTACCCGCGTGCGGCGGGTCCCCGCGCCAGCGTTTGCACGCAGGCCAGAGTACGATGACTTCCTGTCCGCTACAAGCGCCTGTCAGGCCGGACATCAGCGTGTGAGAACCATGGTCAAGTTGATCGCGACGACAAGTCCTAAAGCGAGCACGGCCACTGCCAACCATAGGACTCTAATTCGATTGACCTCGAAGCGCTTGATCAATTGGGTGTTCTGATCGGCAAGCTCACTTATCAGCTTTGAAGACTCCAGCATCTGATTGTTCAAGTCAGATATTTGCGCTTCAGCGGCAGCCAGTCGAGCTTGAAGTAGGGCGATGGATCGGGCTTCGGCTGAAACTGTGGGCTGCACACTTGCGGTTGGTGGCTCTACCGCGGGCGATTTCTTGGCAACGGCACTCCAGAGCTTCTTCGCACCATCGGCGATCTTCGGCGCATGGTTGATGACGTCGCCCCAGGGAACCATCTTCAGTACGGAAAGCCAACCGATCGCCATTTATGAATCTTCCGTAAATTGGAGTCGTCTAGACACAATCGCTGGAGTTGAGGCGGCCTGTCTCCTTCGATATCGTGGTTTGCACAGCATGAGCCGCGTAGAGCCACAGGATCGGCACAGTGGCGCAATCAGCGAAGGAAAGGAAACGGGCCATAGGTAAAAAGTCTAGCACTTTGTGCACCCGGCCTTGCGGCCGGGTGATGCCCAGTCCTGCATCCGACGCAGGCGATAGAGTTCATCGAGTTTGGAGGAGTTGCCTCCTGTGGCATGTTCCCTCACCACCCCGACCCTCTCCCCTCCAGGGGGCGAAGGGATAAGGCGGTGCTTACTCGAACGGATGGCGATTGACGATGGTTTCCTCGCGGTCGGGCCCGGTGGAGATGATGTCGATCGGCACTTCGCACAACTGCTCCATGCGCGCGAGGTAGGCGCGGGCGTTGGCCGGCAGGCCATCCAGGCTCTTGACCCCGACGGTGGAATCCTTCCAGCCGGGCAGTTCCTCATAGATGGGCTCGCAGTGGGCGAGGGTCTCTGCGCCCACCGGCAGGATGTCGCTGGTGACACCATCGAGTCTGTAGCCGACGCAGATTCGGAGGGTTTCCAGGCCGTCGAGCACGTCGAGCTTGGTGACGCACAGCCCGGAAATGCCGTTGATCTGGATCGAGCGTTTGAGCGCCGCGGCGTCGAACCAGCCGCAGCGGCGGGCGCGCCCGGTGGTGGCCCCGAACTCGTGGCCTTTTTCGCCCAGGTACTTGCCCACGTCGTCGAACAGTTCGGTGGGAAAGGGCCCGGAACCGACCCGGGTCGTATAGGCCTTGGTGATACCCAGCACATAGTGCATGGACGACGGGCCCATACCGGTGCCGGTGGCCGCCCCCCCGGCGGTGCAGTTGGAGCTGGTGACGAAGGGATAGGTGCCGTGGTCGATGTCGAGCAGCGTGCCTTGCGCGCCTTCGAACAGCAGGTTGTCGCCGGCGCGGTTGGCTTCGTAAAGCGCGCGCGGCACATCGGCCACCAACGGCTTGATGCGCTCGGCCATGCGCATGGCGTTGTCCAGGGTCTGGGTGAAATCCACAATCTCGGCCTTGAAGTAATGCTTGAGCACGAAGTTGTGATAGTCCAGCACTTCACCCAGCTTGGCAGCGAAGCGCTCGCGATGGAACAGGTCCTGCACGCGGATGGCGCGGCGCGCGACCTTGTCTTCGTAAGCCGGGCCGATACCGCGCCCGGTAGTGCCGATCTTGCCCGCGCCCTTGGCGGCTTCGCGCGCATGGTCGAGCGCGACATGGTGCGGCAGGATGAGCGGCGCGGCTTCGGAAATCTTCAGCCGCCCGGCCACGCTAACGCCGGCAGCGGCCAGCATGTCGATTTCCTCCAGCAACGCTTCGGGGGACAGCACAACGCCATTGCCGATGTAGCAGGTGACCTTGTCGCGCAGGATGCCGGAGGGGATGAGATGCAGCACGGTCTTCGTGCCGCCCACCACCAGGGTATGGCCGGCATTGTGTCCGCCCTGAAAACGCACCACCCCCTGTGCGCGGTCGGTAAGCCAGTCGACGATCTTGCCCTTGCCTTCATCGCCCCACTGGGTGCCGATGACGACGACGTTCTTGCCCATCTTCGGAGAATTAGGATCAGACACCAATTTGTTTT
>DASQBT010000218.1:0-2566 GCA_035635075.1 Thiobacillaceae bacterium
AGCTCCCGGCCCATCATTCCATCTGACCTGCGCAGATAGCCGCGCAGGCCGCTGAATTCGAAGGTTGGCACCATGTTTATAGGGCACTATGGCGTCGGTCTGGCGGCAAAATCAGTGGCGCCGAGGGTGTCTCTCGGCGCGCTGTTTCTCGCTGCACAGTTTCTTGATCTGTTGTGCGCAGTTCTTCTATTGCTTGGCATCGAGCGCGTCAGAATCGTGCCCGGCGCAACCGCAGTGACCCCTTTGGTCTTTGAGTATTACCCGGTTTCGCACAGTCTGGCCGCTGCGCTTGCCTGGGCGCTGCTGGTGAGCGGCGGCTACCTCTTGATCCGCCGAGAGCGCACCGGGGCTGTGGTCCTCGGAGTCCTTGTCATAAGCCATTGGGTGCTGGATGCAATTGTGCACCAACCGGATTTGCCGTTGCTTCCGGGCGGAACCACCATGATCGGATTGAACGCATGGTCATCCTTGCCCGTTACGCTGGCCATCGAAGTTACGTTGTTTGCGGTTGGTGCATGGCTTTATTTCCGCGCCACATCACCCATCGACGCCATCGGCCGGTGGGGTTACGTGACACTGGTGGTCTTTTTGCTGGTCACTTACGCAGGCAGTCTGTTTGGCCGCCCGCCTCCCAACGCCGGGGCGGTTGCGTGGGTGGGGCAGTTGCAATGGCTGTTGGTGCTTTGGGGATACTGGATAGACAAACACCGTCGCGTGACATGGCGTCCCAGGCGCAGCCAGCCGTGACGGGCCGCCAGCCCCGAAGTCAGATTGGCGCATCGGAACAATGTGTGCGATGGGCTCGCCATGCGCGAAGGGGAACGCCGCGCCGCGTAATATTGCAGGCGAGGCCTACGCTCGCACGGGGTTCTCTTCGCAAAGCTTAGGCCAAATGTGAGACCACTTTGAGTACAGCACCGCTTCTTTGGGGCCTCCTCTTCTGCTTAGCCTGGCACGGCCTCTTTCTGGTGCCGGTCAGGCATCGGCAGATTTGGCTGCTGTTCGAGCCGGACTCGGATGGCGCCGATATCAGCTGGCAGCCCTGCTGCGCCTGGCCGAGCGCTATTGCGTGGACTATCAAACCCCGAGCCCTCCGCCAATGATTCAATTTGAACGTCACGTCACGCCGCGCTGAAATGAAAAAACGTTCCCTAACCTTGTCCAAGGTGTATCACCTGTTGGAACCCGGGCCGGTGGTGCTGATCAGCACCGCACACAAGGGGCAGACGGACATCATGACCCAGTCGTGGCACACCATGATGGAGTTCGAGCCGCCCTTAGTGGGTTGCGTGATCAGCGGGCGCAACCACAGCTTCGGCCTGCTCAAGGCCAGCCGCGAATGCGTGATCAACATTCCGACCCGGGAACTGGCGGCAACAGTCGTGGGTTGCGGCAACATCTCGGGGCAGAAGATCGACAAGTTCGAGGCCTTCAGGCTCACGCCCACGCCCGCTTCCCTGGTCGCCGCACCGCTCATTGCTGAGTGCTATGCGAATCTCGAATGCAAGCTTACAGATACCCGGCTGGTGACGAAATACAACTTCTTCATTCTGGAAGTGATCAAAGCCTGGATCGATCCTTCGCAGAGAGACCCGCGAACGCTGCACCATCGCGGCCGGGGCGCGTTCATGGTGGCGGGCGAGACGATCAAGCTGCGGTCAAGGATGAAATAACGCGCTTCGCAGACCGGCTGCGACTTGCTTACGCGCGGCAGCTTGCTCCACTCAGCGGCCAAAGGCGCGCGGGTCAGCTCACGCCGACGCTGCGGGAGTATGCCCTTCCATCGCTCCGCGGGGGCGAACGCGACGGCAATTCGGCGACAAAATCACAGGCAACCCACGCATAGGCTGAATCCATGCATAATTCCGCCGGGGTATTTTTCCTGCAATTGTTGAGAGTCCAAATATGAAGAAGACAGTCCTGACGTGCGCCTGTGTTGCCGTTCTGTTTGCTTGTGCCTATGGCCAGGCCGCCGATAAGAAGGCCGCCAAGGCAGGTGTTGCTCAGCCCGCTGCCGCCGCGCATGGCAAACCCGTTAAGACCGCATCCGGCCTGGCGTATGAGGATATGGTCGTGGGCAAGGGGGCTGTCGCCAAGCGGGGCGACACGGTGGAAGTGCACTACACCGGCTGGTTGACCGACCACACCAAATTTGATGCAAGTCGGGACCGCAAGGTGCCCTTTGTATTTCAGCTCGGCGCGGGCCAGGTGATCCCTGGCTGGGATCAGGGCGTGGCCGGCATGAAGGTGGGCGGCAAGCGCAGGCTGACCATTCCGCCTAATCTAGGCTACGGCCCGAGCGGCGCAGGCGGTGTCATTCCTCCCAACGCCACGCTGATCTTCGAGGTGGAGCTGCTGGGTATCAAGTAAGCTGCTCGCAGGCATCCACGCACCCGCTGCTACTTCCGCGCGTCAAACTGGTTGGCCGCGGCGCCGCCGAAATTGATTTCGTAGGCAGTCGCAGGACCGATCACGCACGCGGCCAGACTGGACGGCATGACGGCCCGTTGGGCCGTGATGGGGATGCGGCCTGCCATGATTTCCGCCTCGTGCTGGGGATACAGCG
>DASQBT010000219.1:0-8013 GCA_035635075.1 Thiobacillaceae bacterium
TGAGCGCGGAGCGATTATCGTACTCGGCATGCTGACTTTAGGTCTGGGACTTTATTCGGTATTCCGGCCCAAACTCGGCATAGCCCACGAACCACGCAATTGGCACGGACCCGGCCTCTACACCGGTATCGCGGGCTTGTTTGGCGTGGGGTTTCTGAATGGCTCCATCACCTCGGGTACTGGGTTGTTCCTTACCATGTGGCTGATCCGCCACTTTGGCATGGATTACAAGCGCGCTGTGGCCTATACGCTGATACTGTGCGGGCTGTTCTGGAACGGCACCGGTGCCGCGGTGCTGGGGTATCTTGGCACCATTGCCTGGCAGTGGATGCCGGCTCTACTTGCGGGCTCCATTCTGGGTGGCTATGCAGGCAGCCACATTGCGATCAAGAAAGGCAATCTGTGGATCAAGCGCTCGTTCGAGATCGTGACCATACTGATAGGACTGAAACTCATATTGGGCTGACATGACCGACGACGAGTTTATGCAAGCCGCGCTGGCCGAGGCGCGCAAGGCCTGGGCTCGAGGTGAAGTCCCGGTAGGCGCTGTCGTGGTAAAGGATGACCGGATCGTCGGCCGTGGATTCAATCAACCGATCAGCAGCTGCGATCCCAGCGCCCATGCGGAAATCATGGCCCTGCGCGATGCCGCGAAAAACCTCGGCAACTACCGGCTTGTGGACTGCACGCTGTACGTCAGTTTTGAGCCGTGCGCGATGTGTGCGGGAGCGATATTTCATGCCCGAATCGGCCGGGTGGTGTATGGGGCGGCGGAATACAAGACCGGGGCGGCGGGCAGCGTTGTGGATCTGTTTGCCGAACCCAGGCTCAACTTCCGTGCGCGGATCGAAGGCGGGGTGCTGGCGCAGGAGTGCGGGCAGTTGGTGAGTGATTTTTTCGCCGAGCGCCGCGAGCAGAATGCCGACGATTCGCCCGCGCCCCGAACCTTTCTCCCGCTAGGAGAGGAGGACTGAATATGTCCCCCTATAGAATCGACATCGACACCCGCCTGCAGCAGCTGTATTTGTGGGAGCCGTACCCGGACGGCGACATCCTAATCCGAGAGTATCCCGTCTCAACGGCGAAGAATGGCCTGGGTGAGTTGCTCGGCAGCTACTGTACGCCGCGCGGCCGCCATCGCATTGCGGAAAAGATTGGCGAGGACCAGCCGCTCTATGCAGTTTTCAGGGGCAGATGGCCAACCGGAGAAATCTGGAGCCCCCAACTGGGGCAGGAGAACCCGGAACGCGACTGGATTCTCACCCGGATACTCTGGCTGGACGGCCTGGAAGTGGGCAGGAACAAGGGCGGGGAGGTGGACACCCATGACCGCTATATCTATATCCACGGTACCAGCGAGGAACACCGTGTCGGCCAGCCCACCTCCCACGGCTGCATCCGTATGCGCAACACGGATGTGGCGGACTTGTTCGATCTGGTCGAGGTCGGAACCCTGGTTTCAATCTCGTAAGAAACTCCTAATTCATCCATTCGCCAGTCTTTGCGAGCGATTCGGCTCATAGCCGCGAGGCCGAAGACGCGGCAGCAGCCAACCCAGATCCCTAATACATGGGTTACCTGCCGGATCGCTTCGTCGTTGCACTCTCCGTGCGACGAATGAGTTACAGGTTTCCTCGCGCCTGCTGGTAGAGCGGCATCATTTTCGGCACCAGCGCGTTCAACGCCTGGATCCGGTTGGCCGGGGAGGGGTGCGTGCTGAGGAATTGCGGCGGCTTGCTGCCCGTGTTGGCCTGGCTCATTTTCTCCCACAACTTCACCGCTGCGTGGGGGTCATAGCCGGCACGTGCTGCCAGTTCGATGCCGTAGCGATCCGCCTCCGACTCCGATTCGCGGCTGTTGGGGAGGGTAAGGGCGATGTCCGCCACTGGCGCGAGCACAGTGATGTCTCTGCCCGCCAGCACGGAACCCAGCTTCAGGCCGGCTTCGGTTGCCATGGCGCGCGACATGCGCTCGCGCCCATGGCCCAACAGGGCATGGGAAATCTCATGGCCCATGATTTCGGCAATCTCGTCATCGCTCAAATTCAGGGTCTGGATGATGCCGGTGTAGATCGCCATCTTCCCGCCGGGCATGCACCAGGCGTTCAGAGTTGGCTCATTGATTACCGCCACCGACCATTGCCACTGCCGGCTCGCGGGCCACATGTTGCCGGCCTGCACGATCAGCCGGTCAGTGATGCGCGTGACGCGTTGGGTCAGGGCAGGATTGGTATCCAGGCTGCCCTTTTGCTTCGCCTCTCCCACGGTCTGAGCATAGGACTGTGCGGAGGCCCGCTGTGCCTGTTCCTCGGATACGAGGACCAATTGCTTGCGTCCCGAAATGGGGTTGGTCTGACAGGCTGCCAGTAGGGCCAAGAGGGTGAGGGCAATGAGCGAAAGACTTTTCATAACGACTCCATAACAGTGGGTCTGGATTGCCGCGCTTTGCTCGCAATGACGTCGCGAGGAGGCCACCTTCCTCACCCCGCCTCTCTCCCAGAGGCGAGAGGGCAAAGGCTGCGGCGCAACCCTGAACGAAGCAATCCGGTAAAAAGGTTGAACGGCCTGCGCCAAAGACGTCCGGCTCCTTGACGTCGCGGACTCCTAGATGCCGCGCAACAGCTCGTTGATACCGACCTTCGACAACGTCTTCTCGTCCACCTTCTTCACGATCACGGCGCAATAAAGGCTGTATTTGCCCTCCTTGGAAGGCAGATTGCCGCTTACCACCACTGAGCCGGCGGGAATGCGGCCGTACATCACATCGCCGGTTTCGCGGTCGAATATCTTGGTGGACTGGCCGATGTAAACGCCCATGGAGATCACGCAGTTGTCTTCCACGATGACGCCCTCGACCACCTCAGAGCGCGCTCCGATGAAGCAGTTGTCGCCGATTATAGTGGGATTGGCTTGCACCGGCTCCAGCACCCCGCCGATTCCCACGCCACCGGACAAATGGACGTTCCTGCCGATCTGCGCGCAGGAGCCCACCGTGGCCCAGGTGTCGACCATGGTGCCTTCGTCCACATAGGCGCCGATGTTGACGTAGGAGGGCATGAGCACCACGTTCTTGGCTATATAGGAACCTTTGCGCGCCGCCGCCGGCGGGACGACGCGGAACCCGCCCTCGCGAAAATCCTTGGAATTGAAGTCGGCGAACTTGCTCGGCACCTTGTCGTAATAATTGGTGAACCCGCCCTTGATGAAAAAGTTGTCCTCCAGGCGGAAGGACAGCAGCACCGCCTTCTTGATCCACTGATGGGTAATCCAGTTCTGTCCCCCGGCCCGCTCCGCGACGCGCAACTGGCCCATGTCCAGCAGGTCCATCACGCTCAGGACGGCATCCTTGACCTGGGGTTCGACATTGCGCGGCGTGATGTCGGCGCGACGCTCAAAGGCTTCTTCGATGATGGGCTGAAGTTCATGCATGTTGGCTCCCTGAAAGTTGTCGGAAAAGATCGTCGTGTTACCGTTGACCGGATGTTAGTGCGGCGGTTTTGCCGGTTACGCTGCCGGCAAACGCGACCATGCGGCGCGCCGCGTCCTCGCATTCAGCCTGGCCAGCGACCAGGGCGATGCGCACATAGCCTGCGCCAGGGTTGACGCCCTTCGCATCGCGCGCCAGAAAGCTGCCCGGCAAGACCGTCACATGCTGCTGGCGATAGAGTTCGCGGGCAAACTCGGTGTCGCTTCCGGGTACCTTGAGCCAGTAATAGAATGCGGCCTCTGGCATTTCCACCGGGTAAGCCTGAGCCAGGATGGGGGTCACTGCGGCAAATTTCTCTCGGTAGCTTCGGCGGTTGTCCATGACATGGTTTTCGTCGTTCCAAGCCGCAATGCTGGCGGCTTGCACCGGTGGGCTCATGGCGCTGCCGTGATAGGTGCGATAGAGCAGGAATCTTCCGATGATTTCTCCATCGCCGGCCGCAAACCCGGAGCGCAACCCGGGCACATTGGAGCGCTTGGACAGGGAATTGAATACCACCAGATTCTTGTGACGCCGCCCCAGTTGCCGAGCCGCAGTGAGCGCGCCCAAGGGAGCCTTGCCTTCCTCGAAATAGATTTCCGAGTAGCACTCATCGCTGGCGATAACAAAGCCATACCGGTCCGCCAGTTCGAATAGCGCCTTCCAGTTGTCCAGGCCCATGACCTTGCCGGTGGGATTGCCAGGCGAACACACATAGACCAGCTGTACCGTCTCCCATAGGTCTTCGGGAGCGCTTGCCCAGTCCATGCGAAAACCGTTTGCCGCTGTGGTATTGAGGTAATAGGGCGTGGCGCCAGCCAGCAGGGCCGCGCCCTCGTAGATCTGGTAGAAAGGGTTGGGACTCACCACCCGCTTCTTGTGCCGAATCGGGTCGACGATCGCTTGAGCAAAGGCAAAGAGTGCCTCGCGGCTGCCATTGACGGGCAGAATCTCAGTGGCCGCATCGAGCTCAATCCCATAACGCCGCATGGCCCAGTTGGCGATGGCGGCCCGCAGCGCATCGCTCCCCTGGGTGGCTGGGTAATTGGCAAGGCCATCCAGCCCCGTTATTAGGGCATCCTTGATGAGTTGGGGAGCGGCGTGTTTGGGTTCGCCGATGGACAGGTTAATGAGGGGCAGACCGATGGGCGCAGAAATGCCTTGAAGCAGGGCGCGCAGCTTCTGGAACGGGTAGGGTTGGAGTTGGTCCAGCCGGGAGTTCATAGGGGATAGAGGGCGGCCTTGCTATCATCGGGCCATTCAAATAAAACCGTCATTATAAAGCCTTGCCCCGATGAACCCGTCTCGCCTCAGCGCTCTTGTAGTCTCTTGCTTGCTGTTCGGCGCGACCATGTGGGGCATTATCTGGTATCCCTATCGCCTGCTACAGCAACGGGGCGTGTCCGGCGAGATCTCCACGCTGTTTTCCTACGCCGTTCCCCTGCTGATTTTCGCGTGGTTTCACCTGAAAGATCTCAAGGCGGCCAGACGTTCGTGGGGGCTGTTGCTGGGGATAGGACTGGCAGCAGGCTGGACCAACATGTCTTACGTGCTGTCCGTCCTGCAAGGGGAGATTCTGCGGGTTCTGCTGCTCTTCTATCTTGCTCCGCTGTGGACCGTGCTGTTCGCGCGCCTATGGCTGGCCGAACGACTCAATCGTTGGGGTTATGGCGTCATGGCGATGTCCATTTCCGGCGCCATGATCATGCTGTGGCCGCCCCATGGGGGCTTCCCACTGCCGGCCAATAAAGCGGAATGGCTGGCTTTGACAGCGGGAATGAGTTTTGCCCTGGCCAATGTGCTGACCCGCAAGGCCGGCACGGTGACCTTGGGGGCGAAGGCTGTGGCGGTCTGGGCGGGCGTAACTCTGGTCTCCTTACTTGCATTGACACTGGAGCCAGGCCAGTGGGCGTTCGTGGCCAGCGCAACGCCGGTCACGTGGGGCGCGTTGCTGGGGGTGGGGCTGTTGATCGCCGCCATGACCTATGCGGTGCAGTATGGGCTTTCCCACGCGCCGGCCAATCAGGCGATCATCATCTTCCTTTTCGAGTTGGTGGTGGCTGCGGTGTCCAGTTACTTCCTGGCGGACGAAGCACTCAGCCTGCAGGAGTGGATAGGCGCGGCCCTGATAATTGCCGGCAGCCTGTTTTCCGGCCACATAGAAGATCGCTAGGAAGAGAGGGCGCCTGCTTGATCGCGTGTCTGCTGCACGTCTCCCTGATCGCCGAAGACCTGCCACGTGCGCGGGCCTTCTATGAGGGGATATTGGATCTCGCGCCCAGTCCAGCCCGGCCGGGGATGGAGTTTGAAGGGGTTTGGTATGACATTGGAGCGTGCCAGATACATCTGTTGTGCCTGCCCAATCCTGAGCATGGGCTCACGCGACCCGGTCACGGTGGCCGCGACCGCCATGTTGCGTTTGGAGTGAATTCCTTAGAAGGGCTGGTAAAGCGGCTCGATGCCGCTGGGATTGCCTACACCCTCAGTCAGTCTGGCCGGCCTGCGCTGTTTTGCCGGGACCCGAGTGACAACGCACTTGAGTTTGTGGAGATTAGTGGCTGAATTTCTTGAAAACTACCGGATCCAGCGTCGCGCTTGCCCCAGCGGCTCCCGGCCGCCGGGTCCCTGCATACGCTAATGCATCGCTTGCTTGAGATTGCGCGAGCGTCAGGCTGATCTAGGGCCTTCGACGCTGATTTGATGCCACATCGAATCTGCATCCGGCTTGACGATGACCTAGACCTACTGGATTTTCACCTGCATCGCCTTGGGTTTGGCTTGGGCGGACTTAGGTAGGCTGAGGTTCAACATGCCGTCCTTGTAAGTGGCCTTGATATTGGCCTCGTCCACGTTATCCGGAAGGGTGAAGCTGCGCATGAAGCTACCGTAATAGCGCTCGATGCGATGGAATTTCTTGTCCTTTTCCTCTTTTTCCTGCTTGCGCTCGCCAGAAATCGTCAGTTCACCGTTTTCAATGTTCACCTTCACGTCTTCCTTGTTGACCTCGGGCAGCTCGGCCTTGATCGTGTATTCCTTGTCAGTTTCAACGATATCGACCTTGGGCGCCCATTCGGTGGTGGTAAACGTTTCGCGGCGCAGGTTAGGCCAGCCCAGCTTGCCGGTATAGCGCTCAAGCCTGCCTAGCATGTCATCGAACTCCCGAAAGGGTTCCCACTTGGTTAAGGCCATAATTGTTTCTCCTTTCCGTAATCAGACAGTGTGGGTTGCCACGGCACCTTAAGGTTCGCTTGCGAGTGGCCTTATTACCCAATGTTACCAATGCCCTCAAGGCCGCGAAGTATCATCCGCAGGCCCGATTTAGCGCCATTTAGGCGATTGATGAATAGCTGGGTGGCAAAGCTCTCGCCATCGCGCCGTTTGGCGCGAAAGGGGATCGCACAGCGGCACAGGTAGGCAAGGCGGGGATTGACTTGATTCTGCCTGAGCAGCTCGGTACCTTCCAATTTTGGGACCAACAGCGAAACATGACGGCCGACCAATTCGGCCCGAGAGTAGCCCAACATTTCTTCAACGGCAGCGCTGCAGTCCTGGATCACACCCTGAGCATCCAACTCAACGGTTGCCAGGCTGGGTGGGCTGATTTTAGGCCGACGATCAGCGGTGAAGGCAGCGGAAATGTTCATATCCTCCCCGAGCTGCGCGGAAATGACGATCAGCGCTTGCGACCACTGAATGCGGCGCCATTGACTTCAAGTTCGGCTGCCAGCCAGTCATCGAGCTCGTGACCCGAGGAAAATCCACGCGCCTCCGCTTTGAGATAAGCAAGCGCCGCAATGCGCTCGCGCACTTCCGCGCTTTGATCCGCAACCAGGACTTCGGGTTCGGGGGAGACCACCTTCTTCTGAGCGCTGCTTCTTGCCATGCTTTCCTCCACGGTAGATGGCCCATGCATCCCGACCTCACGGTCGGACCGCAGTTTCTGGGCCAAGGTTGTAATGATGCGATGAGAGTATGAAACATTTGTGTCCACACGAAGCCGGGAGCGCATAATGTTTCATCAAGTTTTTGTATCATAAGATGCGCAAAAAGCAAGACAAAGATTTGCGATGTGCCTTTTGGCGCTTGCGTTCCCGTCCGGTAACCGCATAGTTTTTAATGCTGCTGGTGTGGCTTCCGCGTAGAGGACTTGGTTGAGCAGGTGTTTCGGATGCGTCGGGCGAACGGTTGCGGATCCATGCAACGCGCTCCTGGCGGAACAAGAACAGCGTATTGCAGTCAATTGGGAAAGCGATGGCGGTGGCCGTCATCGTCGACATCACCCTTGTGCCGTTCTGGATGAACCATGATGTTGCCGGCATAGCTGACATGTCCCTCCGCTGGCTATCATAGAATCTTGCGTCAATTTGAGGACAGTCCATGACCCAACTGACCAACGATGAACTGGAAAAAATCAAAAGCAAATTGCGCGAGCGCCGGGCCGCCCTGGTTGTGGAGGTCCGTGCCGAGTTAAGTCAGCGCGAGGATCAGCAATTGGTCGGACTGCTTGGCTTGGAGCCGGGCGACAGCGGCGACCAGTCCCTGGCTGAC